>JAYRVL010000235.1:0-1919 GCA_041918575.1 Anaerolineae bacterium
AACGCCCCTTCGCCCCGAATTCATGCGGCGGGCGGCCCCCCGGCGGAACGCCCCTTCGCCCCGAATTCATGCGGCGGCGGCTTTTCCCTCCGCCAGCGCCTCCTGGCGCACGCCGGCCATCATCAGGCCCAATTCTTCGGCGTTCGTCTGATCACGCTGGACGACGCCCATCACCCCGCCTTCGTATAGCACGGCGATGCGATCAGAGAGGGCCAGGATTTCATCCAGGTCTTCGGAGATGAGCAGGATGGCCGTGCCCTGGCTGCGCTGATCGAGCAGGCGCTGATGGATGTACTCGGTCGCGCCGATGTCCACCCCGCGCGTCGGCTGCGCGGCAATCAGCACCTTCGGATTGGTGGAAAGTTCGCGCGCCAGGATCACCTTCTGGATATTGCCGCCGCTCAGATTCCTGATCGGCGTGTCAATCCCCGGCGTCTTGACGCGGAATTCCCGCACCAGGTCCTGGCTGCGCTGGGCGATGGCCTTGAAATCGAGGAACCGGTTCTTGCTGAAGGGCAATCGCACGTGGTCCTGCAAGATCATATTTTCGGCCACGGAGAACTCCTGAATGACGCCATCGTGCATGCGTTCTTCAGGGATGTAGCGCAGACCGGCCTCGATGCGCTGCCCCACCGACCAGTCGGTGATATTGACGCCCAGCAGGGTGATGTGTCCCCCGCGCAGGTCGCGCAGCCCGGCAATCACCTCGGCCAGGGTGCGCTGCCCGTTGCCGCTGACCCCCGCAATGCCCAGGATCTCACCGCCGCGCAGCGTTTGCGTCAGGTGATACAAGGCGCGCGTGCCCGTGATCCGGTAGGCTTCCACATCGTTGAGCGAGAGCAGCGTCTCGCCCACCTGCACCGGCACGCGCTTGCGCTCCAACAGCACTTCCCGGCCCACCATCATGCGCGCCAACTGCTGCCGCGTGACGCCTTCGTTGGGTACCGTGCCCACCAGCGCGCCCCCGCGCAGCACGCTGATGCGGTCGCTGAGCGCCAGCACCTCGCGCAGCTTGTGGCTGATGAACACCAGGCTGTGACCGTCGCGGGTCATCTGGCGCAGGGTCACGAACAGGTCATCCACCTCCTGTGGGGTCAGCACGGCCGTCGGCTCGTCCAGGATGAGCAGCGCCGCGCCGCGGTAGAGGGCTTTGATGATCTCCACGCGTTGGCGCACGCCGACCGGCAGGGTCCATACCGGCGTCTTGGGATCAACCTGCAGACCATAGGCGGCCGAAAGGTCGCGGATGCGCGCCTCGACCCGATCGAGATCGAGCAGCGGTCCCCGGCTGGAGGGGAGTCCCAGCGCCACGTTTTCGGCCACCGTCAGCGTGTCCACCAGCATGAAATGCTGATGCACCATGCCGATCCCGTGGCGCAGGGCCGCGGTGGGCGAATGAATCTCCACCGGCCGGCCGTTGATGCGAATCTCGCCGCCGTCCTTGTGATAAAGACCGTACAGCACCTTCATCAACGTAGACTTGCCCGCGCCGTTCTCGCCCAACAGCGCGTGAACTTCACCCGCCTTGATGTCGAAATCAATGCGGTCGCAGGCCAGCACGCCGGGAAAGCGTTTGACGATGCCGCGCATCTCCAACAACTCGATGCGCGGCATCCCCGTGGGCAGCAACGCGGGAGATGAAGGTGAAACCGGGGCGGTCAAGTTCGTCATAAAATACCCTGATACGAAAATATACTGCCCTCCCTCCTTCTCCTCTCCGCTGCGCGGAGAGGAGAAGGGGCCGGGGGATGAGGTGAGGCTTACGGCAGCGCGCCATCTTCCCCCCTTCTCCTCTCCGCTGCGCGGAGAGGAGAAGGGGCCGGGGGGTGAGGTGAGGCTTACGGCAGCGCGCCATCTTCCCCCCATCTCCACTCCGCGGCGCGGGGAGGGGGAGGGGCCGGGGGATGGGGTGTGGGTTA
>JAYRVL010000236.1:0-4807 GCA_041918575.1 Anaerolineae bacterium
GCGATCGAGTCGGTGAACATGAGTCTGCGCAAAATCACCAAGAACCGCTGGCAAGTGGACACGGCTGGCGTGGAGCGCCTGACCATCAGCTACCAGGCCTACGCGGGCGAGCTTTCGGTGCGCACCAGTCACCTGGACAGCACGCACGGCTATTTCAACGGCGCCACCCTCTTCATGTGCCTGGATGGTGGCCGCAGCCTGCCGTGCGACCTGGTCATCACGCCCTGCGCGGGCTGGCGCATCTCCACGCCGCTGCCCGCGGCGCCCGGCGAGGTCAACCGCTTCCGCGCCGATGACTTCGATCACCTGGTGGACAGCCCGACCGAAATCGGGACGCACCGCCTGGTCGAATTCGAGGCGCTGGGCAAGCCGCACCGCATCGCCTTCTACGGGCATGGCAACGAGGACCTGGCGCGGCTGGCGGCCGATACGCAAAAGATCGTGGAGGCGGCCGGGGCCATCTTCGGCGGCCTGCCCTACGACGACTACCTGTTCATCATCCACGCCGCAGACAAGCGCCGCGGCGGGTTGGAGCACCGCAATTCCAGCACGAACGGCGTAGTGCGCTGGAATTTTGGCGACGACAAGGAGTATCGCCAACAGGTGCTGGCCCTGTTGGCGCACGAATTCTTCCACACCTGGAACGTCAAGCGCCTCATGCCGGCCGGCTTCCTGGCCTACAACTACGACGAGGAGAACTACACCACGCTCCTGTGGGTGATGGAAGGCTGGACATCGTATTTCGAACTGCTCATTCTGCGCCGCACCGGTCTGTGGACGGCCAGCGCGGTGCTGGAAGAAACGGCCAGGCGCATCCTGCGCTTGCAGCAAACGCCCGGTCGCCTGCTGCAAAGCGCGGAGATGGCGAGTTTCGACACCTGGATCAAGTTCTATCGCCCGGACGAAAACATCCAGAACACCGCCATTTCCTACTACAACAAGGGCGCGCTGCTGGGCATGTTGCTCGATCTCCATCTGCGCCGGCACACCGGCGGTCAGCGCTGCCTGGACGATGTCATGCGCCGCTTCTGGCGCGACTACGCGCTGGCCGGCCGCGGCCTGCCCGAAGCTGATTTTCAGGCCGCGGTCGAAAGCGCGGCCGGCCTGCCGCTGGCCGACTTCTGCAGCCGCTACGTGGCCGGGCTGGACGAGCTGCCCTTTGCTGATTTCCTCGCCTTCGCCGGGCTGACGCTGCGCTTTGGCTATCAGGATGACAAGCGCAGCGACGCGGACAGCGCCGACCCTGCGCCGGCCGCCGGCCTGGGCCTGCGCGTGGAGGAGACCGACGGCCAGTCGCAGATTAGCACGGTTTTCGCCGATGGCCCCTGCGCCCTGGCCGATGTGGCGCCCGGCGATGAGCTGCTGGCGCTCGACGGCCTGCGCGTGACCGCATCGTCCCTCAACCGCCGCTTGAACGACTACCGCCCCGGCGACCGCGTGACCCTGACCATCTTCCGCCGCGACGAGCTGCGCCAGGTCGAGGTGACGTTGGAGGTGCGGCCCTTCACCCGCCTGCAAATTCGCCCGGCCGCGGGCGCCGCGGACGACCAGCAGGCGCTCTTCAGCCAGTGGCTGCAAGAGCCGTTCCCCGGCGCTGATTTCGTCGCCACGGGCGATGTCGAGCTTGAATCCGAAAAACCGAAGACGTGAGCTATTTGCCGCTATGCCAACTGAAGTAACCACCCTTTGGCTGCTGCGCCATGCACAGTCGCAGTGGAACCACGAAGGACGCTGGCAGGGGCGGGCCGACGCCCCCTTGAGCGACCTGGGGCGCGAACAGGCCCACCGCGTAGGCCAACGCCTGCGCCGCTACCCGATCGGTCATCTGCTCAGCAGCGATGCACAGCGGGCCGCAGAGACCGCGCAGATCATCGGTTCCTACCTGGGCCTGGCGCCCACCCTGCATCCGGGCCTGCGCGAGTCCGACATCGGCGCCTGGTCCGGGCTGACCTCGGCCGAGATCAAGGTGCGCTTTCCCGATGAATGGGCGGCCATGAACGCGCGCGCGGATGTGCGCCGCGGCGGCGGTGAAACGTACAGCGAACTGTGCGCGCGCACGCTGACGGCGGCGCGAGAGATCGTGGCGCGCCATCACGGGCAAACCGTCCTGCTGGTGTCGCACGGCGCGGCCATTCGGGCCATGATCTCGGCCGCGCTGGGGCTTGATCTCTACACCATGCACAACCTGTGGATTGGCGACAACACTGCGCTCAGCCGCCTGCGCTTTCACGGGGAGCACTTCTTCCTCGATCTGCACAACGACACCGCGCACCTCGAAACGGCGGAGGCGCAGGCACGATGAGCGCGGTTCTTGCCATCTTCGCGGGCAGCGCGCTGATTCTGTTGGGCGTGGCCTACCCGCTGGCGGCGCTGGTGCGCATCGCCCGGCAGCTCAACGACAAGGCGCAGCGCCCCTCTTCGCCACGACTGGCGATCCACCTGCTCCTGATTGCCAGCCTGCCGGTCGCCGCCATCCTGGCCGGCGTTGGCCTGCTGCTGCCGCGGCTCTGGCAAAACCCGATCTTCGCTGCGCTGGTGATTGCCGCCGCCGTGGCCACGGCCGGCTGCGTCGTGCTGCTTGCGATCCGCCGCCCGCGCTAAAATTTGTTCGGTTTTGTTGGGTAAAACAGATGCTCACAATTGATGTGACGCCGATGCAAGAGGACGACCTGCCCACGGTTACGGCCCTGGTCAACGAAGCGTTGAACCAGGTTCCGCTCAGCGCGGCCGTCAGCGCGGACTCGTTCCGGCGGCTGGGGCTGTTGAACGAACAGGGCACGCTCTTTCCACTCGATCTGCACGCTGACCCGGCCGGCTGGCTGGTGGTGCGCAAACGCGGCGCCGTGATCGGCTTCGTTCATGCCTGCGCCGGCCGCCCGGCCGCGGCCGCGGCGCCTTCCTTCTTCGGGCAAACCCCTCTGCCAGCCGACGAAGACCGGCCGCTCGGCTTCGTCCGCTTTCTCATCTTTCCGGCCGGTCGCGGGGATATCGGCGTCGCGCTGCTGACCGCGGCCGCAAAATTCCTGGCCGCGGCCGGCGTGCGCACAGCCTACGCCTGGCACCCCCAAGCCGGCTATCCGTTCTACCACGCCGGCGTTGGCATTTCCAATGGTCAGGATTTCTACGGCCTGAGCGCGCTCAGCGAGGCCGGCTATTTGCTGACCACGCGCGTGCTCAGCTACCAGTGCAGCCTGGGCCAGCCATTGCCCGAATACACGCCGGCCCGGCGCCTGCGCTGCCTCATGGCGCAGCCTGCCGGCATGCCCTGGACCCTGTCCGCGTTCCTGCCCGGCGAGTCTCAGCCCTGCGCCCAGGTACAGATCAAGACGCTGCCCGCGGCGCTGGCCGTGGACGGCAGACCGGCCGGCTATCTGCTGGCCGCATTTGTGCAGGAAAAGACGCAGCGTCAGGGCATTGGCCGCTGGCTGTTGCAGCGCACGTGCAACGAGTTCAGCAGCCGCGGCTTTGCGGCGATCATCGCCCACGCCACCCATGAGCAGGCGGCCGGCCAGGCTGTGCTGCTGCAGGCCGGCTTCGAGGAGCTGACCTTTCGCGGCTACACCTTCAGCCGACAGCTCTCGCAGTGACCCCAGGCGCCCCGCCGACGCCCTCGTAGATCACGCCGAATTCGTTCCACGCCCCATCCGGTGGCTCACCTGGCAGTTATGGGACGTAGTAGGCGGTGATGGCCGGCGCGCCCCAATACTCGACGCCGATGTCGGTGATCAGATTGTTGGCAATCAAATTGTCATGTGCTGCGGCCTGCGTCGCGGGATCGGTGATGGTCACGTGATCCCAATGCCCGATGACGACGGCGCCGTCGGCAATGTCGTGAAACAGGTTGCCCTGCAGCGTCACGTGATGGACGTTGTTGTTCAGGTGGATGCCGGCCGCGCCGAGGTGCTCGAAGCGGCAGCGCTCGAAGCGAATGTCACGGGCAGAATTGAGCAGCACGTGCGCAGGCGTCATTTCTTCCGCGTATTCGCCCTCTGCGCCCGCTTCCCCCGTCCAGGAAATCAGATTTTGCGCCTGCCATCCGAAGACGCCCTGTTCGCTGGCGCGCGTCCATCCCGCATAGGCAAAGGTCAGGCCATCGAAAACCAGGTCATGCACCTCTTGCCCAACCATGCCGCCAGTGATTTCCAGCAGCATCTGAGCCTGCGGAATGACCGTGTAGACCGCGCGCAGGTCCTCGCCGTCGCGCGGCAGGTAGAACAGCGCGGTCGTGTCCGCATCGAAATACCATTCGCCCGGTTCATCCAAGAATTCGAGCGCGTTCTCGAGATAGAAGGGAACATCGTATTTTGGATACCATGCGTAGGCGTTGTCATTGACCGCGCCCATCCAGAGCGCATGAGAAAAATAGGGCTGCTTCATCCAGATCGTGCGGGCGCTGTCAGCGTTCTCTTCGACATCCCAGGCGGGCAAACGCATATCCTTCCAGTCGTAGATCCAATGGAGCTCCAGGTCCTGCGGCCGCGCCAGGTTGGGCAAAGCGGCCGCCGAGACGATGATTCCATCGCGGTCGCTGAACTCGCCGGCCGCCCACCCGGCGCCGGTGATCGGCCCTGGCGAGGCCGCGCGCCGGGCGCGCACCCCATTGATGTACAGTTGGCGGAATACGCCCACCGGCGGCAGGGCCGCCTTCCACCAGGGGCGGTCAGGCGCCTTTTCCCAGCCCGTGACCTTGACGCCGCCTGAGAGCAGCAGAGTCTCACCCTCCGCAGCCTGGTAGTGAATGAGCCCCGTGAATGAATTCACGGTCTGATACACCGAAACCTGCTAAAGCAGGTTGGTTTTGCACAAC
>JAYRVL010000237.1:0-2726 GCA_041918575.1 Anaerolineae bacterium
ACTAAACTTGACAAAAAAAGCGCCTGGTTGCGCAGCTTCCCCGCGCATCAGAATGGAAACTCCTCGTCTGAACCCAAAACCGCTTGTCCCGGTTGAACTCTGGGCAACGGCCTCTGCAGGTAGGTGTAGAACCCGGGCCGGCGAATCTCGTCCTCGCCCAGGCAGACCACATAGCCCAGGTGCAGCTTTCCCCTGGGAATAGGCACACGGATGCTGATGAAGGCATCGTCGTGGTCCAGAACGAAGCACCGGTTGACCTCCAGATGCAGCGGGCCCAGCCGGGCGGCATAGGCGTCTTCGCAGGCGCCATGGTGCTCCTCATAGCCGCGTGCCCAGCGGCTGAAGATGAGCCGGGAAACCAGGTTGAACAATCGTTGTGCGAACATCGAAACACGCTCCTTTGTGAGTAGAAAACAAAACGGCCGTCACCCACTTTCGCGGTAACGGCCGATAACCAACTGACTATTCGATTGCGATAATGCGCTAGGTGTCCTGACCGTGGAACCAGGCAGCAGCCGCTCTAACCACCTCGCCGTGGCAGGGGGCCGGGGCGCACCAGCAGACCAAGATGGTGGTCTCGCCAATGGCGCGCAGGGCTTGGATGACGGCCGTGTCGCCGGCCTGGATACGGCCCCACAGCCAGCGCCGATAGTGGGACAGGGTGGCTCCTCGCCGTCCACCGAAGTCGTTGACCTTGAAAGGGTTGGCTAGCGGCGATCTCGGCAGCCCGGCATACACGTTAGCTCGGCCGATGTAGGTCCACCGATCGCCAAAGGTCTCGTCCAGCACCTCGATCGAGCCGTACTGCTTGAAGTTGACGACCTGGCAGCACAGGATCCCCTCCTGTGTCGGCGCCTCGTCAGGCGCACCGGCGTTTCTCGACATGAGCAAACCTCCTTGAGTGGTTGGGGTGATTAAACGAAACGGGCCGGCCTCGGAGACAGTGTCCAAGGCCAGCCCATTCTCACCCCGCCCACGGCCGAAGGCCGTCCTGACTGGCAGAAAGGCAGGCTGCTCAGTTTCGCGCCATTTTGTGCATGCGGATTCGTTGGTCACGGGGACACGTTATGTGTCTCGGTGATTGAAATTGTTGCGATATAACGATACAGCGATATAATTTAGACACACAAAAACAGGAGATTGATCTTCATGGCCCTTAAGATCGTAGACCAGTTTCCCTTCGAATTTTACGGTGAGCACTTCACCGTCGGCCTCGGCAATGACCGCAAGCTGTATGTACCAATGCAAGCCTTGTGCGAGGCCATGGGGCTACAAACCCACGGCCAGGTCCGGCGCATTCGCGAAAATGAGGCGACGGCCGACGCCCTGGTCAATCTGAACATCGTTTGGAGCTACGGGGAAGGCGAGGCGCGGGAGCGCGAGATGATCTGCCTGCGTCTGGATCGGCTTCCTTTCTGGATGGGAACCATCCAACCCAAGCGTATTCCGGACGAAGCCAAGCGCGAACGCATTGTGCAGTTTCAGCGCGACTTTGCTGATGTCGCCTGGGCAGCTTTTCGTCGTGAAATCCTGCCGGACGACGTGGTAGCGGAAATGGACGCGGGCTTGCCGGCGGCCCAACAAGAATATCTGCGACTCATGGACGAAGCGGCCGAACTTAGGCAGGGATTGCAGACCCATGATCGCAGCCTTGGGCAGCATGAAGCCCAGTTGGGAAGCCTGGAAGAGCGGGTGTCCGCTCTCGAAGCCCGCTTGCACGGAACCGATTATCTGAATCCACATCAGATGAAAGAATACACGGACATGGTGGCAATTGTGGCCCGGGTCCTCAAGCGTAGACAGAAAGGAAACGAAGCCACGGTCCACGCCGAGGTGAAGCGACAATTCCAGGTGCCTTCCTACCAACTCGTCCCGGAAGCGGACTTTGATAACGTCAAACGATACCTGCGCGACTGGTTCGTCAGGTTGTCTGGCCCAGGTGCGCCCATTCCCACGATCTTTGAACAGCCCAGCCAAAAGCGGTTGCTGTAGGAGTGGGCCGGACGATGACCAGCCAGCGCTCAGAGCATAAAGTAGTGCTGCCTGATGAGGTGTGGAGCGAGACGCTCATCCAGGCGACGCTAGAGCAGAAGACCGCCAGCGAGATTTGTGAGTATGTCTTGCGCCACTACGTTAACTTAGCTGCAGAAGAAAAGCCCCCAATCGTGCTAACGGCCGGTTCAGGCAGGCAGCGGTCCGTCTATCTAGAGCAGCAGATCTGGATTGAGCTTATCAGCTGCAAAGTCAGGGAGAGGCGGCCGATTAGCGCCATTTTGGAACAGCAATTGCGCGCGTATTTGGGGCTGCCTATCTCGATGCCCTGAGAACATGAGGTGCAGCGATCAGCCGAACAGTCATTTTTCCCACCGGCGAAATCTCGGGCAGGTTCCATTGGGGTGACACCGATGGCGACGCATCCAGTGTGCTTTCCGGATGCGAAATGCATCATGCTGCCAGCTACAGAGCCTCAGGGCCGAAATTGCCTCTGCTATCGTGAGCAAACCGCCTCGGACGATTGCGGCCAGCAGAATAGACATATCGGCCTCGAAATCAACATCTAAGGCCACACAACTCTTGAACCACGCGCCGCCTTTGGCCGGCTGCGCTGGTCGAAAAAAGAGGCGGCTCAGTCTGTAGCCAACAAATGGTAGACTAAGCAAGTCAATTCTAGCAATCGTAAAGGGCGTGGAACTATGAGACTTTCATACGTTCAAATCGAGAATTTC
>JAYRVL010000238.1:0-3758 GCA_041918575.1 Anaerolineae bacterium
CGGCGAACCGCACGCCGTCGAAAAAGGGCTGGCCAGCCTGGAAAACGAGCTGCGCGCCGGCCTGGAGGCGTTACGCTGGCTGGTGAATGATTTGCAGGCGCCGCTGCTGCTGCAAGAGCTGGGGCTGGCTGCAACCCTCACCCGCTATGCCCAACGCTTCTCCGAATGTCATGGTGTTCGTATGTCTGTCAGCAGTCCGGTCAATCTGCCGCGCCTGCCGATCACCGTCGAGTTGGCCGTGTTTCGCGTCATCCAGGAAGGGCTGCGCAATGTGGCGCAGCACGCACACGCCAGCCATGTTCAGATCACGCTCGCCAGGGAAGATCATGGCCTGGTGGTCGAGATAAGCGATGACGGCCGCGGCTTTGCGCCGGCCAACCTGGTGGACGCCAACGGCCTGATTGATATGCAGGAATGGGCCGAACTCCTGCACGGCCGCTTGCTGATCACCAGCGCGCTCGGTCAGGGCACCAGACTGACTCTGCGCGTCCCCGCCGATGTCGCTTAAATAACATCAGACCGCATGGTTGGTGCGACAGGGGTTTTCCGTCGCACCGTAGGCAGCGCAAAACGCGCTGCGGTCAACAGGTCAAGGAGGAATGCCGATGGCAGAGAGAAAAACGATCCGTATCTTGATTGTAGAAGACCACCCGCTTTTCGGCCAGGGATTGCGGCGCGTACTGGAACTGGAACCTGACTTCACCGTGGTGGGAGAGATCACCGACGGACAGGTGGCAGTGGACAAAGCGCCGCATTTGAAGCCGGACGTAATCTTGATGGACATCAACCTGCCGTCCCTCAATGGCTTGCAGGCTACACGACTGATCAAGACAAACAACGAATCCATTGCCGTGATCGTCCTGACCGCCTACCACGATGACGAGCAGTTGTTCCATGCGCTGCGCGCCGGCGCGGCCGCCTATTTCCCCAAAGATGTCATGCCGTCCGAACTGGTCACCGCCATCCGCGCGGCCGCGGCCGGCAACTTTGTCATCGAAGATACGATCATGGGCCGCCCGCAGGTGGCGCAGTGGATCCGCAAGCACTTCGAGGAACTGGCCGTCTTTGGCGAATCGGCCGATGAGATGTTCGTGCCCCTTTCCCCGCGCGAGATGGAAATTCTGCAGTACATCACACGCGGCGCCAGCAACAAGGAAATTGCACGCGAACTCGGCATCAGCCGCCAGACCGTCAAAAATCACATGAGCTCGATCCTGCGCAAACTGGCAGTCAATGACCGCACGCAGGCCGCGGTGCTGGCGCTGCGCCGCGGGTGGGTGCGCCTGCAAGATACGGCAACCGATGACTGAACTCCCGGTCAGCAGACACGAAAAACGTTGCCTTGGGCAACGCCGGAGACGGTCAATGAAAAACCAACAGCTTGTCCGGCCGCTGGCCGTGCCAGGCCGCCGGGAATCAGGGCAAAGTTTTGCTGAATTCGCCCTGATTCTGATTCTCATCGCAGTCGTCGTCCTGGCTATCCTGCTCATCATGGGCGATGACCTGCGCGTGTGGATCATCACGGCCTGGCAGAGCATCTTTCCAGCCCAGTAGCGGCCAGCAAACCGACCGGACTCAGCCTCTGGCGTCGGCGCTGCTCCGGCGCACCCTTGGCTTCATACCCTGCAGCAACGCTACGATCAGGTGACGAGCTTATGTCAAATCACCCGCAGCAACCCCCCGGGATGTTCCTCTCCCAACCCGCGCCTCGCCCGCACGCGGCCGGCCGGAGATTCTCCTGGGCCGCACTGCGCGACGCCCTGCTCGACCTGATCTTCCCGCCGCGCTGCGTGGGCTGCGGCCGGGTCGGGCAGGCCGGCGCTCGTCTCTGCCTGGACTGTCGCCAGAAGGTCACCCATCTGGCGCCTCCCTGGTGCCAGCGCTGTGGCCAGCCGGGCGTGCAGGGCACATCGTGCTCATCATGCAGTCAGCACCCATCGGCGCTGAGCGGCATCCGCGCCGCGCTCCTGTTCGACGGCCCGCTGCGGCCGGCCATCCATGCGCTGAAGTACAAACAGGCGCGCGACCTGGCGCGTCCGCTGGCCGAACTGATGCTGCCCGCCTGGCGTCATCTACCCCAACCGGTGGATGCCATTGTGCCGGTGCCGCTGCACCCGGCGCGTGAGCGCGAGCGCGGCTACAATCAATCACAGTTGTTGGCGGCGGTCATTGGGCCTGCCGTCGGCGCGCCGATCATGGACAGCCTGCTGCTACGCACCCGCCAGACCGCGCCGCAGGTGACACTCCATGCGCAGGCGCGGCGTGAGAACGTCGCCGACGCCTTCAGCGTCCGCCCGGAACAGGCGAGCCAGGCGTCCGGTCGTCGCTTTGTGCTGATGGACGATGTTTGCACCACCGGTTCGACCCTGAGCGCCTGCGCTGTGGCCCTGGCCGCGGCCGGCGCCCAACAGGTGTGGGCTTTCACCCTGGCGCGCGCACGGTGGTCGCCGCGCACGCCCGCCCACGCCCTATTGGACGATCAACCCGAGCCTTGAGGCATGCTCTCAGGGCCAATTCTACACCCGGTCAGGGTGTCATCCGCAAGAGAGACAGAAAAAGAGAGGCAGAAATGGAACTGCACATCACTGGCAAGAATGTCGAAGTGACCGACTGGCTCAGGCAGTACGTTGAAAAGAAGGTGGGTCGCCTGGACCGCTTCCTCCCCGACATCCAGGAGGCCCGTGTGGAGCTGACCACGCAGAATTCGAGACGGGCCGGGGATCGTCAGGTGGCCCAGGTGACGCTGCGCAGCAACGGCTCGATCCTGCGCGCGGAAGAGAAGAGCGACGACATGTTCGCGTCCATTGATGCGGTAGTGGACAAGATCAACCGCCAGGTCAAGCGTTTCAAGGACAAACGCCAGCGCAGCCGCACGCGTGAATTGGAACGCGTCGAGCAAATGGAAGACGCGGTCGCCGAGATGGAATCGGCGGCCGCCGAGGAAGAGGTCTCCTCGGGCCGGATTGTGCGCACCAAGCGTTTTCCTGTCAGCCCCATGGGCGCCGAGGAAGCGATCGAACAGATGGAGCTGCTGGGGCACGATTTCTTCGTTTTCTTCAACGCCGACGACAATCGGCTCAACGTGATCTACCGCCGCGCGGATGGCGATTTTGGCCTATTGCAGCCGGAGATGGCCTGAACCGTGAAGCGAGTCCTTTTTGTATGCACCGGCAATGTCTGCCGCTCACCGATGGCAACCGGCCTGCTGCGCCATCGCTTGCAAGAACTTGGGCTGGCGGACCAGGTCAGCGCGGCGTCTGCGGGCGTCTACGCGTTGGTGGGCCAGCCGGCCAGCGCCAACGCGGTAACGGCGTTGGCCCAGCGCGGGATTGACATTAGCAACCATGTAGCGCATTCCCTGGAAATCGCCGACGTCAAGGCCGCGGACATCGTCCTGGTGATGGAGGAAGCGCACCGGCGCTCGATCTTCTACAACACGCCGCAGCACCTCGGCAAGGCGTTTCTGCTCACCGAAATGAGCGGGCAACACCATGATGTCAAGGATCCCTACGGGCAGCCGTTACCCGAGTATGAACGGTGCGCGCAGGAGCTGACCCAACTCATTGACCAGGGGATGCCGCAAATCCTGCGACGCCTCGGGCTGGCGGCGAGGAGTTAGCATCGGATCAATCCAGTGGCCCGACCGCGACGCCGGGCCACTTTTGTTACCACTTTCGAGGAGTATGCACTCCTGTACGCCGCAGACGCAGCCCTACTGCTGCGCGCCGGACGTGCGCCAGAGCCTTGCCAGGTGTACA
>JAYRVL010000239.1:0-1964 GCA_041918575.1 Anaerolineae bacterium
AAGCAAGGTGGGGTTGTAGACCCATAGAGCCGGAGTGGTGCTGGTCAATGTTGTTGTTGGAACAACATAGGCTCTTGCAATCACTTCCAGGGCTTGCTGTTGCGCAAGATCGAGTTCGAAGGTCGGGGTGATCGCCAGGGCAGGCACAGGCAGGATCTCACCGGTCACGGCTGCGGTGTGCAGATCGGCGGTGAGTTGGACGATCAACTCACCGCCCAAAACCGGCACCCCTTGATATACCTGCTGAAAATGCACGAATTGAAAGCCAGCCTCATCTGTGGTCAGGCGTAACAGGCTCAAGTCTTGTGATTGATCAGTCAGGCCAAACAGGTCGCCAAAAACGGTCAAGAACGAGCGCGCCGCTTGTTCAGGCGTGGTGGGGGCTGCTCCCAGATCGAGTGGGGGAATGGCGTGCCCTGGGGTCATGCTCATGAAGCGAACCCGGCCGGTCTGGGCATGATAGGAAATCGTCGGATCGTCTCCAGCCAGGTCACGCAGCTGCTGCAGCAAATCCTGGTTCACCCAAATGGGTAAAACCTCCTCGACGACCAGGTTTCCGTCAGTCTGTCCAGGGGGAGTTCCATTCTGTGCATGAACACCCCATCCTACCCCCAGACTGACGATCAGGATCAGTAAGATTGACGCGAACCATCGCTGCTGCATAGTTGCTCCTTTCATATCGTTCCTGCTATGTCTGATTTGCCCCTCGGCATGAACCTGGCTCATTCCCGCAACCCAACCGTAAACAGGTTGGCGTGCAATTGACAGGCAGCCGTAGCGGGTGCTGAATATTTCTCGCTTCCCCACCGTTCATGACCCGAACGGCTGCCTGTGGGCTGGCTGATTGCTGGCGCCGGTTATGGGTTGCCAGTCTGCGCGCCGTTCATGCCGGTCAAGGTGTTGCCATAGCCCGATACATCATTGAACAAATCTGTCCGCGGGCATAAGCACTTGTATCTATTCTACCTGCTTTTGGCCGCCCGAGACTGCACACATACTGCACAAAAACTGCATCGTTGCGCGCTCAAGGCCTTCACGCAGTAACGCCAGCCGCGCGACGACCAGTACACGCTGGCGGAAGCCGGGCCATGGTTCGTAGTGGCCACTTTAGCGGTGCTTTCCGGCGGGAAAGCGACTGAAGTCGCAACTACGAACCATGGGTCTATCTACGCCGAGCTGTACCGGGGGGTCACTGCAGCCGAATCCAATCCACGTAGACATCGTCTGGATTCGGATCCCACTGGTTATTGCCAATGTAGGTGCGTCGCACCTGGATGCGCATCCCTCTCACATTCGCCCAGTTGAACCAGCTCTCGCCGCGCAGAGGGTAGTAGTATGTCATCCAGGCGCTGTTCTCGATGATGGTGCGCCAGCCGCCGCCCTGCCAGTTCAAGAACTGGTCATTGTCGCGATGAAGCTGTAGCTGCACACCGTTGTCATCCACCAACACCACCGTGATCGAAGGGCGGCCGCCGCGCACGGTTTCACCGCGTTTCAGGCAGATGGGCAGCCAGGCCTTGTTCCGCCAATCGCTGGGGCGCGCACCCCAGGCCCCGATCACCGCTTCGCCGACCCAGGAATTGCCCTCGTCGGCGCCGCCCATGTGCAAGGCGTTGCTCCCCTGGCAGGCATCGGATACCAAGTCGAAGTGATCGAGATCATTATCGTCGTTGTACCAGGTCCCCAGACCGAGCTCGAAATCCTCGATGAGGTCGGGAGGCCAGTTCGCTGGCGTGCTTGTGGGTGTCGGCGTATGTGTGGGCGTCGGCGTCCTCGTCGGAGTTGGCGTGATCGTCGCGCATCCGCCGGGCACAGGAACACTGCCGGTGGGGCAGGCTGTCGGGGTCGGCGTTGACGTCGGGGTGCGCGTCGGCGTTGGCGTCCAGGTTGGCGTGCGGGTCGGTCTGGGCGTCCAGGTCGGCGTGGGGGTCCGGGTTGGCGTGTTGGTAGGGGTAATCGTCGCG
>JAYRVL010000240.1:0-4269 GCA_041918575.1 Anaerolineae bacterium
AGGGTCAGGAAACGGTGACAGGGATGATCATGCACCCGACCGGCCTGAGTCAGTGCATTCAGAAGGCGGCCGATGCGATCGGTTGGGGCAAGCCGCGGCCGGCCAGCGGACCGCACAAGGTGCGCGGGATGGGCATCGGCTGCATGTGGAAGGCGCCGGCCATGCCGCCCAACCCCGGCTCAGCCGCGACCATTCGCTTCAACGAAGATGGCACCGCGCTGGTCAACGTGGGCGGCGTGGACATGGGCCAGGGCACCTTGACGATCGCCGCGCAGTTGGCGGCCGAGGGCCTGGGCCTGCCCATCAGCGACGTGCGCGTGAACACGGTGGATACCGACTACAGCCCGTATGAATGGCAAACGGTCGCCAGTCGCCTGACCTGGAGCATGGGCAACGCCATCCTGAACGCTGCGCAGGAAGCGAAGATGCAAATCCTGGACATGGTGGCCGAAGCCTGGAGTGAGAACCCGCAGGACCTCGACATCATCGAAGGGCAGGTGGTTAGCTACGCCACGGAGGAGTCCATCCCGCTGAAGAACATCGTCATCTACGGGATGCAGCGGCCGGATGGCACCTGGATCGGCGGGCCGGTGGTGGGCAAGGGGCGCTTCATGCCCCAGTATGTCACGCCGCTCGACGCGGAGACCGGCCAGGGGCCACGCGCGGTGGTGCATTTCACCACGGGCGCGCAGACAGTGGAAGTGGAGGTGGACACCGAAACTGGCGAGGTGAGCGTGCTGCGCATGGTGGCCGCGTTCGACGTGGGCAAGGCCATCAACCCGGACATGGTGAAGACGCAGATGGAAGGCGGCGCGGTGCAGGGAATGAGCACCGCCCTGCTGGAAGAGATCAAACTGGTCAACGGCAAGCCGCTCAATCCCAACTTCACCGATTACCGAATTGCCACCACCATCGATGCGCCGTCGCAGATCGAATCTATCATCGTGGAAGTGCCGCAGGACGACGGGCCTTACGGCGCACGTGGTATCGGCGAACACGCCATGGTACCCACCGCGCCCGCCATCGCCAACGCGGTGACCGACGCGATTGGCGTCTGGATTGATCAGATGCCGATCAGCGCGCAGCGGGTGTGGGAGGCGATGAACGAGGAACGCGGAACGATGCGTGAGGGGTGAATTGATTGCGCCTGACGGGTGAGAGGTGGAGACCTGCGAGAGCCATTGAATGGGCTTGAGCAGGTCTCTTGTTTTCATGGCACGATTTGACAGATTTCCACAGCCGTAGTACACCTGCTGCATTGATAAGGCCACCGTACCAGGCTGGAACATCGCGGCGATGCCCTCCCACAACGGCAAGGTCACCTCCAAGATGCATGGCGACACCTTCGCCATCCTGGGCGGCTCCCAGCACCCCAAGGAAGCCTTCAAGGTCTACACCTATATGCTGTCCGAAGGCTCGGCCGATCTGTACAAGATCTACGGCGGTCTGCCTGCGCGCAAGAGTCAGCAGGCAGAATTCTTCGCCGGCCTGGACGCGAAGTTTGCGCCAGTGAAAGCCAACTGGCAAGTGGCGCTGGACAGCATCCCCTTCATGGACGTACCCAACCATGAACTGGGCACTCCGAACTATGCCAAGACCTTCGATCTGTTCAGCCGCCTGGGCGAAGAACAAATCTACGCCGAATCCCGCGCCGCGCATGTCATGGCCGTAGCTGGCCGCGGCAAGGATGGCGCCCTGGCGCTGATCCTGGTCAACCGCAGCGCGCAGGAGGTGAGCGCGCCGCTCGTCCTGACCGGTCATACGGTCGCCGGCGCTGCCGCCACCTGGCGCCTGGACCGTCAACACAACAGCACTCGCGTCACCGACACCCCTCTCGACGCACCGCTCTTCCTGCCCGCCGAATCCGTCACGCTCCTCATCATTCCCTAACCCGACCAAGTCAGAACCAAACAGGAAAAAGAACCGCCAAGAAATAGCTTTGCGCACTTTGCCCTTGGCCCCCCTGTCCCCCCCAATCCTGGGGGAGCCAAATGCCTTTCCCCCCAGGATTGGGGGCAGGGGGGCCGCCTGAGCACTTTGCCCCTTGGCGATTGAATCCTTGCCGCCTGCACAAGAATTTGACTCGTAAGGACCTGATTTTACGAGTTCTTGACGCGCCTGGGGTATACTATCCCGCAAGCCGAGACCAGGATACCCTGGCCCGATCACAGTCAACAGGAGATTTCTTGAATTATGTCAACTCAATCAAATAAGCAGCAGCCAGCCGTCCCGCCAGCGCCAGTACTCAGCCCGCTGGAGCAAGTGGCCAAAGACATCAATGAGCTGCAGGCGCGCTATGAGGGGCTGCAGGACAAGATTAAATTGAGCCACCTGCGCGGCCAGGTCAGTCAGATTGCGGGCCAGGTCAAAGGCGTGGCCGATGCGCTGGCCGCGGTGCGGGGACGGGGCTATACGTTGAACAAGGCGCTCGATAGCAGCGTGCGCGGTCTGACAGGCGAATGGGCGCAGGCGCAGACCGCGGCCAACAAGCAGCTCGACGAGCAGGCGCCTGCCCTGGCCGCCAGCCTGCAGCCGCTGGAAAATCGTATGTTGATGGTGGTGGCCGCGTCCAGCAACCCGACCGTGGCGCAGCCCATGATCGCGGTGGTCAAAACGACCCTGCAGGCGGTGGAAGGCCGGCTGAAAACGCTTGAGGATGCGATCGCCGCTCAGCTCAAGGCGCCGGGCGAGAAGATCAAGACGCTGACGGGCCAGATCAAAGACATTAGCGACATGCTCAAGCTGTTCGAAGAGGCGACCTTCAAGATGCAGACAGGGGAGTCGCCGATTGCGGCCGAACGTGCAGCCTGGTTCCGCCATGGCGACAAGAAGACCGACGACGACCCGGACGGGTTCATCTTCCTGACGACGCGACGGCTGCTGTTCGAGCAGAACGAGAAGGTGGCGACCAAGAAGTTCCTCTTCATCACCACCGCGTCCGAGGAGATTCACAAGCTGCTGCTGGATGCGCCGCTGGCACAGGTGAGCACCATCACCCCGCGCGACATGGGCTTCCTTGGCCTGGGTGAACACATGGACGTGACCTTCGACGGCGCCAGCGTGGCCTCGGCGCATTTCCAGTTGGGCGCGGACAATACGAAATGGCAGAAGTGGATCGAGGATGCGAAGGCGGGGAGGTGGGAGTAGAGGCTTGTCCTCTCCTCACCCCCGGCCCCTCTCCTCTCCAAGTATGGAGAGGAGAGGGGAGTGAGAGGCCTCTCCGCTCCGCCGGTTCCTCCTCCTCTCCAGGTATGGAGAGGAGAGGGGAGTGTGGACGCGATGGGTTTTGCCGAAACGGGCTTTCGGAGAAAAGAGGGAAGATTGAGCACAACGAATTTTGCCGATTCCGGAGTTCGAAGAGAAGAGGAAGGAGCAGGCCAGGCGCCTACTCTCAGTAGCGCGGAGACAGAGTTGTGGGCCAAACTTCTCCACGCGAAGGTCCCCAGCCATGTTGTCGTACTGGCACGCAAGCTGCGCCAGCAGCAAACACGTGCCGAAGAACTCCTGTGGATGTGCCTGCGCAACCGCATGTTGAACGGCCTGAAATTCAGGCGACAGCATCCCCTGGGCCGCTACATCGCTGATTTTTACTGCGCCGAAAAACGCCTTGTAATCGAACTGGATGGCTCCGTTCATCATCACCCCGACCAGCAGGCCTACGATCAAATCCGACAGCAAGAAATCGAAGCACGCGGACTAATCGTCCTGCGCCTGCGTAACAAACAAGTCGAGAGCGATCTCGAACAAACACTCGACCTCATCGCCGATGTAGCCACACGCGGCCCAATCGCCCTACCGCCCACCAAGTAATCACTCACTCCTCCCCCCTCTCCTCACCAGCCTTTGGTGTGGTGTGGGGGCCAGGGGGTGAGGTGAGGAGAGGGGGCCAGGCGAGGCCACTCCTCCCCCCTCTCCTCTCCATCCATTGGAGAGGAGAGGGGGCCAGGGGGTGAGGTGAGGCCACTCTACCCCGCCAAACAACGCACCAACGCGGCCGGCGCCAGCCGATTAGCCAGGCCGGGCCGCAGCCTCGCGGCCATCACAACGTAGAGTTGATAGCCGGTGGCCTCAGCCTGCTCGCTGATGGCTTGCAGGAGCCTGGCGGCGTGGGCGTGCTCGCCGGCAGCTAGGGCGACGGCGCTCTCCACGATCTGACGCCACAGCCCCACTTCAAGCCCGACGGCATCTGGCGTCAGTGCGGTCAACGTGGCCTGGGCGGTAGCGATGTCGCCAGACGCGACGTGGGCCAGGGTCATCATGCTCAGGGCC
>JAYRVL010000241.1:0-12386 GCA_041918575.1 Anaerolineae bacterium
ATGGCGGTAACCTCCAAGTGCAAGTATGGGAGGCCACCATCATAACCCGACTGTCAATCCCCAACAAAATTCGTGGAGCTATTTAGATGTATCTGCTGGACACTGACACCCTCACGCATTTGCACGCCGGCCATCCGCGCGTGATTGCCCGCTTGCGCAAGGTGGCCGATACTGTTGGCTCAAATTCTGATCCTACCCTTCGATAGTGCGGCAGCGAGACAATTCGACTTGCTGCGCGAGGCAAAAGACGCGCGCAGCGACGAAATTGACCGCGTCCTCGCCCGCCATTACGGCGTCACCGACGAGGAGCTGGATTTCATCATCAACTACGACATCAAGTATCGGATGGGGGATGCGCTGAAGGTAGCGGATGAAAGCGGATAGGCGGGTGAACAACCCATGTCCGCCCTGTCTGCATGTTCGGTGGTAGCCGCTGCTCATCATCAACCATGGCATCAAGTACCGGATGGTGGTCTTGCCAAGATTGACAAGAGCACCGAAACAAAAAGGACCGCACCATGACTGCATTCACTACCTTCGATAGCACCAAGGAATCCCTCCTCGATATGTTGCGCAGCATTGCTGACAGCAAGACGCAGTTACCCGACTTTCAACGCGGCTGGGTATGGGATGACGACCACATTCGTAGCCTCCTGGCGAGTCTGTCACTGTCTTATCCCGTTGGGACCGTGATGATGTTGGAAACGGGTGGTGAGGAAGTACGATTCAAACCCAGACTGGTGGAGGGAGTCGTAGCGAATGGTGTCAGGCCGGAACGCCTCATCCTCGATGGGCAGCAGCGGCTCACTTCTCTCTACCTGGCCACGCTGTATGGCGGACCGGTAGAAACGCAAGATGCGCGCAAGAAGCAGATCAAGCGCTGGTACTACATTGACATGGCGAAGGCGCTCAACGCCAACGGCGATCGCGACGAAGCCATTGTATCGCTGCCGGATGATCGGTTGGTGCGCAACTTCCGCAATGATGTCACCGCTGATTTTTCGACCCCCGAACGCGAATACGAAACCGGTCTATTTCCGCTGAACAGGGTGTTCAGTTCAGCCGAATGGCGGCGCGGCTTCAATCGCTTCTGGCAGCATGATAGCGTCAAGTCGGAGCTATTCGACCGGTTCGAGGAAATGGTGATCAAGCGATTTGAGCAGTATCAGATGCCGCTGATCCTGTTGCGCCGGCCGACCTCCAAAGATGCGGTTTGCCAGGTGTTTGAGAAGGTGAACACGGGGGGCGTCTCGCTAACCGTGTTTGAGCTGATGACCGCCACGTTCGCTGCCGACGATTACAATTTACGCGACGATTGGAACATTCGCCACGTCCAATTACACGCGTACAAAGTGCTGAAGAATGTCCAAACCGGTGAACTGCTCCAGACCACAGCACTGTTGGCGACTGCCGAGCGGCGCGGCATCAAGATAGCTGAAGGTGTTCAGCCTGAGAACGCACCTGGTATCGGCTGCAAGCGCAAAGACATACTTGGCCTGACGTTGCCAGAGTATCAGCGTTGGGTAGGTCCGGCGACGGAGGGTTTCATCCGTGCTGCGAAGTTGCTGCGCGGCCAGAAGCTTTTCGATGCACGTGACCTGCCCTACAGCACGCAATTGGCGCCATTAGCCGCCATCATGGCGATGCTGGGTGAACGGTGCGAGTACGATGGTGTCCGCACAAAACTACTCCAATGGTACTGGTGTGGCGTGTTTGGCGAGTTGTATGGCAGCGCTGTGGAGAGCCGCTTCGCGCGGGACTTGCCCGAAGTGCTTGCCTGGGTGGGCACTGGCCCAGAACCGACAACCATTCGCGATGCAAACTTCTTTCCGTCACGGTTGCTCACGCTACGTACGCGTAATAGTGCGGCCTACAAGGGAGTCCATGCACTGCTCTTGCGTGATGGCGCTTTGGATTTCCGTTCCGGCGATCCCATCGAATCACAACTCTATTTCGATGAGAGCGTTGACATCCATCACATCTTCCCAAAGGACTGGTGCATCCGGCAAAACATTGAGCCGAAGCACTACGACTCTATCGTGAACAAGACGCCGCTCTCTGCCAAGACCAACCGCACAGTCGGCAATAAGGCGCCCAGCGTATACCTGACACTTTTGCAACAGCAGGCGGGCATTGGGGAGCAGAGGATGGATGAAATCCTCGAATCCCACAATATCTATCCGCTTGCCGCGCGGTTGGATGAGTTCGACGAGTTCTTTCGCATGCGTGAGGCCGATCTGCTGCGTCGTATCGAGAACGCGATGGGCAAGCCGGTCGTAGGTGTGGCTGCACCCCAGGAGACCTTTGTTGAGGATGTAGACGATGAACCGAACGGGGATGAAAACAGATAAACGAACAAAAGCATCACCGAACCAGGTTCAGGAGCGCGGACCTTTCGGGGGACGTCTGATCTCGTTAGCCGAGGCTTGTGAACTGGCCGACCAGGTGGCGTTCGAGGCCGAAAAGGCGCGGCAAGAGGCGCGGGAACGCGACGCGGCCGATTGGGCTTGGTTGGAGGATTTGGAGGCCAGAGATGAGAATGGATAAGCTGAGCCAGGTATTCAACGTCTACTGTGACGAAAGCTGCCACCTCGAAAACGACCACCAGCCCATCATGGTTCTGGGGGGGGTCTGGTGCCCATTGGAGAAAACACGGGAGATTGCGATCCGCATTCGCGAGATCAAGGCGCGGCATGCCTTACCCCCAGGGTTCGAGGTCAAGTGGGTGAAGGTCTCGCCTGCCAAGACATTGTTTTACCTCGACTTGATGGACTACTTCTTTGACGATGACGATCTGCATTTCCGCGCCTTGATCGTCCCTGATAAGTCCAAGCTACGGTACAGCGGGTTTCGCCAAAGTCACGACGACTGGTACTATAAGATGTATTTCGACATGCTGAAGGTGATCCTGAGTCCGCAAGCCCGCTACCGTATCTATCTCGATATCAAAGACACGCGCAGCGCCGACAAAGTCTCCAGACTGCACGATCTCCTCTGCAACAACATGTACGACTTTCATCGCGAGATTATCGAACGCATTCAGACGGTACGATCCCACGAGATGGAACAGCTGGGGTTGGCCGACCTGCTCATCGGCGCTGTGTCCTATGCCAACCGCGGCCTCACCACCAGCCCGGCCAAACAGACGTTGGTTGATCGTATGCGATCGCGCTCAGGCTACCGGCTGACCCAAACCACCTTGTTGCGCGAGAACAAGGTCAACCTGTTCTGTTGGCACGCGTCATAGGAGCACGAGCAGCAATGGCGAATTTACCTAATTGGCTGCCCAGCCTGGTGCTGTTCCAGGCGTATAGGGGCGACTGGGAACGGTATCTGCAGGCTCTCTACGCGTATTTCGCGCAGGACTTTATCAATAGCAAACCGCTCTTTGGCAGCGACCCGATTGCTTTGAAGCGCCATCCTGTGATTCAGGGCAAAGAGGCGACCTTCTGGCATCTGATCTCGGAAGGCGAACTCGAAAGCGCCCGATTGCCGGACCTCCGGCGCTGTGAGCGCATCCGCTGGCCCAGGCCAGTCATCGAACACGCCTCAGAATCAGTTGTCAAGGTCTGGGAAAACGAACGGGGAAGCGAGAAGCGAGTATGCCTGTGGCTGGAAAGCGCCGAATACCTGGTCGTTCTGACAAGGCGCAAGGGTTATGTGCTGATCTGGACGGCCTTCCCCGTGACCGAGGCGCATCGCAAACGCAAATTGCAGCGCGAGTATGAGGCCTCCAAAAACGGCTGATGCCGACCCAAAGGTCGGCATCGTTACTCCTTCTGCACATGGTAGATGAGCTAATTTTATTATAGCACACGGAAGCATAATGTCAATAGCTTTTTTCCACAAGACAAAAAAGTCGCTGCTGTCTCTGTCTCGCGCCGATGCCCGCTATCCCGCGGCGCTCAAGGCGTTCCTCGGCCAGACGGCCCCTGCGGTCGTCGCCGCGCTGGGCGACCCGGCTCTGTTCGACAGCCACCCCCTGGCACTCTTCTGCTCGTCGCGCTGCCCTGGCAGCCTCATCGTGCAGGCGTCCGACCTGGCCCACGCGCTGGCCGACCGCGGCGCGGCGGTCATCGGCGGCTTCCACACGCCGGTGGAGCGCGCCTGCCTGGAGATCCTGCTGGCCGGCGCCGGACTGCTCATCGTCTGTCCCGCGCGGGGGATGGTCAAGACGATTCCTGCTGAATTTCGCCAGCCGTTGGCGGCCGGCCGGCTGCTCCTGCTCTCGCCGTTCGCCGAGTCCGAGCGGCGCGTCACGGCGGAGTTGGCGGCGGCTCGCAACCGGTTTGTCGCGGCGCTGGCGGCGCGCGTCTTATTCATTCATGCGGCGCCCGGCGGCCGCACCGAGGCCCTGGCGCGAGAGGTGATCGGGTGGGGCAAGCCGGTCTACACGTTGGCGCATCCGGATAATCGGAACCTGGTGGATGGGGGGGCGATGGACGTGTGTACTCTCGTGGACGAGATAGCCCCTGGCTTGAAGAACGGGTTCCCAATCGGCTAGAACCTGGCGACG
Organism: Anaerolineae bacterium; assembly: GCA_041918575.1. Classification (GTDB taxonomy): domain Bacteria; phylum Chloroflexota; class Anaerolineae; order SSC4; family Amarolineaceae; genus Amarolinea. Next base: position 4,517 of record JAYRVL010000241.1, read on the forward strand.
TCACTACTTATGAGGGGTTACCCGTCACGACCGTTGCGCGCACGATCAGCGATCTCACTGCCAGCGGGCTGCCCGAAGAATTGATCTGGCAAGCCGTCCTGGAGGCGCTGCGACGTACACTGACCACGCAAGAACAACTGCGCGCGATGGCCGGCCGCCGTAGTGGCCGCGCGTACAGATTGATTGAGCAAATACTCACTCCCTGAGGAGACGAATGGTTCTGTTTTTTTGTCTACCAGGCGGTTCTATGCTATGATTCGGTCAATCGCCCGATAGGTTGAATGACCGAAAGGAGTACATCATGAACGGCTGGCGGGCAAGTCCCTCCCTGGAAGTATTCACCAATCGTGTCCACGAGCTGGATATCCTGGCGCAGGCGGCCGCGGATCTGGAGCGCGGCCGGCCACGCCACATTGCCTTGTTTGGCTTGCGCCGTATCGGCAAAACGCTGCTCTGCCAGGAACAGATGCGCCACCTGGCTGCGCAGGGGCGGGTGATCCCTGTCTACATGAACCTCGAAGGCATCTGCACCTCCCCGGAGTTGTTCGTCCAGCGCTACATTGGCCTGGCCTGCTTCTGGGCTGTGGCCGGCGGACAGGGCAGCGTTGAACCGTACCTGCGCGTCGTGGATCTGCTCCAGACCCCGGCTGCGGCCGTCCCTGTTGTCCTGGAAGCTATTCGCTTTCTGATTACTGCACTGGGACGCGAAGTGACCGACCCTGGCGTGCTGCTGCACCTGGCCTTCGACTTTCCAGATCGCCTGGCAATCGCCCTGGAACGGCCCATCATGTGCTTCCTGGACGAATTCACCGAATTGTCGGCCCTGGCGAAGTTCCCGCAGGTCGGCAATCCGTACAAGCTCTTCCGCTCGGCGATGCAGCAGCACGCCCACGTCAGCTACGTGGTGACCGGCTCCGCCATCACGGCCATGGAGCAGATGGTGCGCGACCACAAATCCCCCCTCTTCTTGCAGTTGCGCGCGATTGAACTGCCGCCGCTCACCGCCGAAGACACGCAGGCCTTGACCACAAAGATCATCGGCCGGCCGCTGAACTCCGCTGCCCAGGCCGAAGTGTACGTGCATACGGCCGGCCATCCGTTTTACGTGACGGCGATAGCCGAGCGCCTGCGTGAGCTGGCGCCGGATGAGCCGGAGGCAATCAGCCCGGAGCAGGTCGCACAGGCTTTCGTGCTAGAAACGCTCGACGCCCGCGGACAGATCTACAATTATTGCCGCTATTTGTACGATATCTCGCTCCAGAAGGCACGCGGGTATGCCGCTCTCAAGGCGCTGCTCCAGATCCTTGCCGAGGAGGACGGGCTGACATTGACCCAAGCGGCAAGTCGGCTGCATCGCAAACCATCGAGCGTCCAGGATTATCTGCGCTGGCTGATTGATGTTGACCTGCTGGTGATCAGGGAGCAGCGCTATTTCTATCGCGACGCGGTTCTGCGTTACTGGGTCGCCTACACATCCAGAGGGATTGAGACCGCCGGCTTCCCCAATACTGACGATCTGAAGCGCCTGGTAACTGATCTGAGCGAGCGATTTGCGCGTGCCTCGACCCAACTGGGCCGCGCCAAAGAGAGCGAGGTGCGGGAGTTGCTGCGCAATCTGGCCGGCCGCATTGTGCCCGGCGTCTACCTGGGTCAGTCTGACCCAATTTCCGTGCCGGCCTTCACGCGCATCGAGCCATACCGCTCACCGGATGGTCAGACCGAGATTGACGCGCTTGCAGAAAACGGCGACCGGTGGGTGGTCGAGGTCAAGTGGCGACAAAAGCGGGTCGGTCGCAGCGAACTGGAACAGCTCCTGGCGGCGGCTACCCGATTGAACGCACGCGCCTGGTGTGTCTCGCAAGCTGGCTTCACCTCCGAGGCGCTGACCTTTGCCGCCCATGGTGACATCCTGGTCAGTAGCGCCGAAGATCTGGCGGCGCTGGCTAAGCTGGCCAGATAACCCAACATCGCTGTCAACCACAAAGCCCGACCAGTTCCGGTCGGGCTTTGTGGTGATTCGTTGTCGGTTCGACCGCGCTCACACCCCAATTTCGTTGGCGACCACGCTCTCGTCCAGTTTCTTGTACAGCGCCGCGGGTTCGCGCAATGCCTGGCCCACCGGCAGGCTGCCCGGCTCCCAGCGGCCGATCGCCGGGCTGCCGTCGTAACGCAGCACCTGATGTGCGCCGCGGGCGTCGCTGACGGTTTCGGTCACCTGGCGGCCAAACAGTTGCCCGTCATAGCCCAGGTACTCATGCACCAACTGCGACGTGTGCGGCAGCACCGGGCTGTAGAGCGTCTTCAGCCAGTCAATCGCCTGCAGGGCCACGTACACACTGGTGGCCGCGGCCTGGGCATCGGTCTTGATCGTCTTCCAGGGTTCCTTGTCGTTCAGATAGCGGTTGACCTCCTGCGACAGGCGCTGCGTTTCGGCCAGCGCAGCCTTGAACTTGCACGCGGCGTAAAGACTGCCCACCGACTCGAAACCGCTGCGCACCACGGCCAGCAGCGCCTCATCGCTGGCGCCCAGGGCCACAGGCGCGGGCACGCGCTGCTCATAGCGCTTGTAGGCAAAGCCGAGCATGCGGTTGACCAGGTTGCCCCAGTTGGCTAACAGCTCGTTGTTGATCCTCGCCACAAACTCTTCCCAGGTGAAATCGCTATCGTTGCTCTCCGGCGCCATCGCGGTCAGCACGTAGCGCCACGGATCAGGATCGTAGCGCTCCAGTACATCCAGAATGGCGATGACGCGGCCGCGGCTCTTGCTGAACTTGCTGCCTGACATAATCAGATACTCGTTGGCCGGCACATCGTACGGCGTCCCCAGCCCGCCATAGCCCAGCAGCATCGCGGGCCAGATGATGGTGTGGAAGGGGATGTTGTCCTTGCCGATGAAGTTGTAGATGCGCACATCCGCGCCCGCGTCCCACCAGGCGTGCCAGGCGTCCGGTTGACCGCTGATCTGCGCCCATTCCTTCGTCGCCGACAGATAGCCGATGACCGCATCATACCAAACGTAGATGCGCTTGTCTTCGAAGCCGGGCGCCGGAATCTCGACGCCCCAATCAATGTCGCGCGTAATGGGCCGCCCGCGCAGCTCATGGCTTTCGATCTGCGCCTTGCTAAAGTTGAAAACGTTGGCGCGCCAGTGAGCCTTGCGGCCGTCGTTGATCCAGGCTTCTAGCGCAGGATTGAGCCGCGCCAGGTCCAGGAAGAAATGCTCGGTATCGCGCGCTTCGAGATCGGTGCTGCCGCTGATCTTACTGCGCGGGTTCTTCAACTCGATCGCGTCGTAAGTGCTGCCGCAGTTGTCGCACTGATCCCCGCGCGCCTCGGCGTAACCGCAGACCGGGCAGACGCCTTCCACGTAGCGGTCCGGCAGCCAACGCTGGTCGGCCAGGCTGTAGATCTGCTTCTGCGTATCCCGGTAGATGTACCCTTTGGCCAGATGGGTCAGGAACATATCCTGGGTCACCGCCCAATGGTTGGCCGTGTCGGTGTGCGTGAACAGGTCGAAGGTCAAGCCCAGTTTGAGATAGCTTTGGATCATCAGGGGATGGAAACGCTCGACGATCTCGGCCGGCGTCACCTTTTCCTGGTCCGCGCGCACGGTGATGGGCGTTCCGTGCGTATCGGAGCCGGAGACCATGAGGACGTTGTTGCCGGCCAGGCGATGATAGCGCGCAAAGATGTCCGGCGGCAGGTAGGCGCCGGCGATGTGCCCGATATGTTGTAGCCCGTTGACGTAGGGCCAGGCGACGCAGACAAGAATATTCTCAGTCATGGTTCCACTAACTCCTGATTTCGGGATTGGTTTTGGCAGGCGTCCTATCCCCGAAAGCCCATTAGGGTCATCGTGGCAGCGATCCGCGCCGCCAGACCATTTTACCATAGGGCCGCGGGTTGCCCAATAAACCGTCTCCGAGTAAAATAGTCCTACGCCAATGCGGAGTGCATGACTGCTCAGGTGCCAGTTTCGCAACGATCGCACGACAGAATGCATACCATATGCATCTTACCCCCGTCCACAGCGGGCGGCGCACCCGTCCCGCATCATTCGAGGAGGGAAAAAAGAACGTATGAGCAAGAAAATTGCCGTGTGGGTGGCTTCTCTACTGGCTGGCCTGGTCGGAGCCTACCTGTTGATTAGCCTGTTGGGCATTCCGGCCGAACGCTACGGCGCCGGCTATCTGATCGCAACGGCCTTCTTTATCGGATTGATGTTCCTGATTCCGATGGACCATTTCATTCACACCGGCATCCTGGGCGATCCAACCCCACGCAAACAAAAATAGGATTTAGAATTTTTCTCACTTGACAGCCTGCTGCAAAGCACGTATGATAGCCGCCTATCGGCCCCCCTGAGTGATTCGGCCCCTGTGACAGACCCTTTCACCCGTTTCGGGCGGAGACACGAACGATGCTTGATGTGCTGCTGGCCCATTCCTATTTTCTGCGTTACGACCAGAAGCAGACTGAGAAGATGCGGCCCTACCCCCCTCTGGCAACGCTCTACGCGGCCAGTTATCTGCGCAGCGCCGGTCATTCGGTGGCGCTCTTCGATGCGATGTTGGCTGACGGCGAACACGAGTTCGAGGCCGCCCTGCAACAACACGCCCCGCGCTTCGTCGTGCTGTACGAAGACAACTTCAACTTCCTCAGTAAAATGTGCCTGACCCGCATGCGTGAGGCGGCCTGCGCCATGAGCCAGGCCGCCCATCGCCGCGGCGCTATCGTCATTGCCTCCGGCTCCGATGTCACCGACCACCCGGAGATCTATCTGCGCCACGGCACGCAGTATGTCATCGTCGGCGAGCCAGAGCACACCTTGCGCGAACTGCTCGACACCCTGCGCGCCGGCCAACCGGAGCGCGTCCCGCACATCCCCGGCCTGATTTTGCCTGACCCGCAGGCGCCCGGCGGTTTGCATCACACCGTCAGGCGCGCGACCGAACGTTACCCGGATGTTTTTCCCTTTCCCGCCTGGGATCTGCTCGATGTCGAACGCTACCGCGCCGCGTGGATGCAGGCGCATGGCTTTTTCAGCCTGAACATGGTCAGCACGCGCGGCTGCCCCTTTCACTGCAACTGGTGCGCCAAGCCGATCTGGGGTCAGCGCTACGCCATGCGCTCGCCCGCCAATGTGGCCGCGGAGATGGCGTGGATCAAGCAGCATCTACGGCCCGACCACCTCTGGTTTGCCGATGACATTTTTGGCCTGCGCCCCGCCTGGGTCGCCGAGCTGGGGCGTGAGGTGGCGCAGCATGACGCCGCCATCCCCTTCATGATTCAGTCGCGCGTAGACCTGATGACCGAGGGGGCGGTCGCCGGCCTCAAGCAGGCGGGTTGCGTCGAGGTGTGGATGGGCGCAGAGAGCGGCAGCCAGAAGATCCTCGATGCCATGGACAAGGGCACGCAGGTCGGCCAGATCAAGACCGCGCGTCGGCGCTTGAAGGCCGCGGGCATCAGGGCCTGCTTCTTCATCCAGTTTGGCTATCCCGGCGAGACTTTCGAGGATATCATGGCGACGGTGCAGTTGGTGCGCGAAACCTTGCCCGACAACATCGGCGTCAGCGTCAGCTATCCCCTGCCGGGCACCAAGTTCCATGACATGGTCAAGGAACAGTTGGGCGCCAAGACGAACTGGGTGGACAGCAGCGACCTGGCGATGATGTTCCAGGGTTCCTACCAGTCCCCCTTCTACCGCAAGCTGCACCGCGTGCTGCACCGCGACCTGGAACTGCGCCAGCGCCTGGCTCAGCTTGCAAGCAACGGCCACGGTTATGTTGACGACGTGGCGTTGATGGCCTCGCTCGATCACCTCAGCCATGAATGGCTCGAACTGGGGCGTCTGGAAGTGCTGCATCGCAGCGAGACGCCGACGCTCATCGTCAAACCGTATGGTGAACTGGCTGCGCCCGATCTCAGTCGCAATTGGAACTGAGATGCTGCAACTGCAGCATCTTCAACCGCCGGCATTGGCGGACAGCAAAAAGAGAATTGGACAAATAGTCTGATGCCTGACCTGCTTCTGACTCACGGCTACTTCCTCTGGGAGGATGAAAAAGAACGCCAGATCATGAAGCCTTATCCGACCCTGGGGCTTCTGTACAACTCGGCCTATCTGCGCCGCGCCGGCTTCGATATAGAGATTTTCGATGCCACCTTCAGCGCCAGGGCCGACCTGGCCGCGCGCCTGGCGCAGACGCCCGGCGGGGTGCTCGGCATCTACACCAACCTGATGACGCGCGGCAATGTGGTTTGGATCATAGGAGAAGCCAGGCGCCGCGGCTGGACCGTCATCTGCGGCGGGCCGGAGTCGGCCAACTACGCGCAGGAGTACCTCGACCACGGCGCCAATGTGGTGGTCATCGGCGAAGGCGAAGTCACGTTGACTGAACTGCTGCCGGCGCTGGCGCGGCAGGGGCCGCATCGCCTGCACGGCATCGCCGGCGTGGTTTTCCGCGATGAGAATGGCGTCATCGTTCGCAATGCCGAGCGCGATCAGATCGCGGACATTGACAGCCTACCCTGGCCCGACCGGCAGCAGATCAACATCAGCCAGTACGTGGATGCCTGGCGCACCCATCACGGCATGGGCAGCGTCAACCTGATCACCGCGCGCGGCTGTCCCTACAAGTGCAAATGGTGTTCGCACGCGGTCTTCGGCTATTCACACCGCCGCCGCAGCTACCTTGACTGCGCCGCGGAAGTGCAGCACATCGTGGAGACCTACAAGCCTGACCAGGTCTGGTACGCGGACGATGTGTTCACGATCAATCACCGCTGGCTGTACGAATACGCCGCAGAGCTGAAGCGGCGCAACCTGCGCATGCCTTTCGAGACCATTTCACGGGCGGACCGCCTCATGAAAGAGGACGTGCTGGCTACCCTGGCCGAGATGGGCTGCTACCGCATCTGGATTGGCTCCGAAAGCGGCAGCCAACGCATCCTGGACGCCATGCAGCGCGGCGTGACCGTGGAGCAGGTGCAGTGGGCCACCCATGCGGCCCAACGCCACGGCATCGAGGTCGGCATGTTCCTGATGTGGGGTTACGCGGGCGAGGAGATCGGGGACATCGAGGCTACGATCGAGCATGTCAAGAAGGCCAACCCCAACATCTTCTTCACCACGGTCGCCTATCCCATCAAGAACACGCCCTATTTCGAGACGATCAAGGATTCGCTGCGCCTGGATCGGGACTGGGCCGCGGCCACCGATCGTGATTTCATCGTGACCGGGCGGCGCACGCGCCAGTATTACCGCTTTGCAGATCAGTGGCTGCGCAGCGAAGTGGCGGCTCATCGCCTGCACGGCCAGGATGACGCCGAGGCGCTGCGCTTGCACACCCTGGCGCAGGAAGCGCGCGCCGGGCTGCTGGCGACGGCGGATGCGCAGGAATGGTGAGCATCGCTGCGTTCGACGACCTGGCCGCGTCCTACGATGATACCTTTACCGAGAGCGTCATCGGCCGCCTGCTGCGCGCCGCGGTCTGGCGACGGCTGGATGCGCAGTTCCGCGCCGGCGATCGCGTGCTGGAGCTGAACTGCGGCACCGGCGCCGACGCCATCCACCTGGCGCACACCGGCGTCCGCGTGCTGGCGACGGACGTTTCCGAGGCCATGCTGGACGTGACCCGCCGCAAGGTGGCGCAGGCTGGGATGGCGGAATTGGTCCAGGTAGCAAAATTGGACATCGCCGAATTGGCCGCGATCGGAGATCGGAGATCGGAGATCGGAGATCAGAGATCAGAGATCGGAGATCGGAGATCAGAGATCGGAGATCAGAGATCGGAGACCAGAGATCAGAGATCGGAGATCGGAGATCGGAGATCGGAGATCGGAGATCGGAGATCAGAGATCGGAGATC
>JAYRVL010000242.1:0-6324 GCA_041918575.1 Anaerolineae bacterium
ACCAGGCGGCCGACGCGCTCGGCAAGACCTTTGCCAGCGAACAGTACGCTGAACATCGCAACGCCCTGGTGCATCAGTTGGACCAGATGCGGGCCGATCGCCTGCACCAGCTCGACCAGTTCGCGCGCGAACAGGGCTTTGTGCTGATGCGCCTGCCGATGGGGCTGATGATGGCGCCCCTCAAGGATGGCCAGGCCATGACGCAGGAGCAGTTCGAGGCCCTGAGCGAAGAGGAGAAACAGATCTTTCACGCGCGCGAGCCGATAATCCAGGACGCGCTCGAACGCACGATGCGCCAGGTGCGCGAGATCAACGATGAAGCCGAGGTGCGCCTGACCAACCTGGACCGCGAGATTGCGGCCACAGCCACCCGGCCGCTGTTCGAACGGGTCAAAGCCGGCTATGCCGAGTGGCCCGAAATCACCGAGTTCTTGACCGGCGTCCATACCCACATCAGCGAACACACCGATGACCTGAGACGCCCGGCCGAGGCAGAAAAGGAGCCAGAAAGCGCAGAAGGCGGTGAAGGGAGCGAAAGCGCTCAGCCCACGCGCTGGCTTCGTCCGGCCGCGGGATCGCCCTACGATCGCTATCGCCTGAACGTCATCGTGGACAACAGCGCGCTCACCAACGCGCCGGTGGTTCTGGAGACCAACCCCACCTATCTCAACCTGGTCGGCCGGGTGGAAATGCATGCCGAGTACGGCGCCCTGGTCACCGATTTTCGTCACATCAAGGCCGGCGCGCTGCACCAGGCCAATGGCGGCTACCTGGTGCTCGATGCGCGCAGCCTTCTGCGCCAGCCGCTGGCCTGGGAGGCGCTCAAGCAGGCCCTGCGCAATCAACGCATCCGCATCGAGGAAATGGGCCAGCAGATGGGCGTCCTGGCAACCACCAGCCTGGCGCCTGAGCCGATCCCATTGGATGTCAAAGTGGTGCTCATCGGCGACCCCATGACCTACTACCTGTTGTACGAGTATGACGAGCAGTTCGAAAAGCTGTTCAAGGTGCGCGCCGATTTTGCCGTGGAAATGGCGTGGACGCCCGAAAACGAGCAGAAGATCGCCCAGTTCATTCGCAACCGCTGCGAGGAAGAGCATCTGCCGCACTTCGACATCAGCGGAGTGGCGAAGGTGATGGAGTACAGCGGCCGCCTGGTGGAGGATCAGCGCAAGCTTACCACCCGCTTTGCGCATGTAACCGACATCGTACGCGAAGCGGCCTTCTGGGCGCAGCGCGCCGATCACACCCTGGTCACGGCCGCCGATGTGGACAAAGCCATCAACGAGCGGGTCTATCGCTCCAACCAGTTCGAAGAACGCCTGCGCGAGATGATCGCCGACGGCAAGATCATGATCGCCACGCAGGGCGCCATGGTCGGGCAGATCAACGGCCTGGCCGTGCTGCAGTTGGGCGATTACAGCTTTGGGCGGCCCAGCCGCATCACCGCGCGCGCCTACGAGGGGCGGTCGGGCATCATCAGCATCGAGCGGGAAGCGCGGCTCAGCGGCCGCATTCACGACAAGGGCACGCTCATCATCACAGGGCTGTTGGGCGGACGCTACGCGCAGGACAAGCCGCTGAGCCTCAGCGCCAGCATCACCTTCGAACAGGCCTACGACAGCATTGATGGCGACAGCGCCTCCGCGGCCGAATTGATTGCGCTGCTCTCCAGCCTGGCCGACGCGCCGATCAAACAGTCTCTGGCTGTCACCGGCTCGATCAACCAGCACGGCGAAATTCAGGCCATCGGTGGGGTCAGCGACAAGATCGAAGGCTTTTTCGAAACCTGCAAAGCGATGCCTCCTGGCCTCACCGGCGAGCAGGGCGTCGTCATCCCCGCCAGCAACGTGTCGAACCTGATGCTCAAGGAAGATGTGGTGGCCGCGGTGGCCGCCGGGCAATTCCACATCTACCCGGTGCGCACCCTGGATGAGGCGATCGAGATGCTCACTGACACGCCTGCCGGCCCACGCGGGCCTGATGGCGCCTACCCGCCCGACTCGATCAACGGCCGTGTGGACCGCCGCCTGCGCCAGTTGGCCGAGCAGTTACAGCGTTTTGGCCGGCCGCCGGCCAAAGAAGGTCATGCCAGACCCGGCCGCGAGCCGGAAAAACAGCCGCCGCACGAGCCTGATCTGCCGACCGATGAACCGGAACCGCCGCGGCCGCAAACGACCGCGCGGCGGCGCCACCAACCGCGACCGCCCTGGACGATGACCCCATGAATCGCGCGGATGACGAACCCCGCCATCAGGGCCGCCGAATGAATTCGGGGCGAAGGGCCGCCGAATGAATTCGGGGCGAAGGGGCGTTCCGCCGCGAGGTCGGCCTGCGCCGACCGGCGCCGCGTCCACGCAGGTTATCGTCCCAACCGTGTATCTACCTCTCCCTTCCCCACATGTCCGGCCTGGAACAGCAGTTCGTCCAGGAAACCTTCGCCTCGAAAACTACCGCATCAACAACGTCCTGTCGGCCATCGGTCGCGGGCAGTTGCGCGTGCTGGAGCAAAGAGTGCAACGCAAACGGGAAATCTTCGCGTTCTACCGCCATGCCCTGGCTGGCGCTTGCCCCCCCGGCCCCCAATTTTGGGGGAGAGGGATGTGTTTCCCCCAGGATTGGGGGGTAGGGGGGCCGCTCACCAGGCGCGATTTCAATCGCTCGCCTGCGGCGGCGCGCGGCCTGGGCAGGCGACCTCTTCCCTCATCCTGCGCACCCTCGCCGCACCCGCTCTCCGCTCTCCGGTCTCCGGTCTCCACTCTCCGCTCTCCGGTCTCCGAAAATCGCTTGGCAAGACCTCTCCGCTATGCTATACTTCCTGATGTAGTGGACATGAGAACCATAGCGAACACAGACAGGAGGCGAGAATGTACGACACATTAGCCATTCAACTGCCGGGGGATGTCCGTCAGATGCTCAATCGGACACCAGAAGAAATGGCGCGCGATTTGCGACTTTACGCGGGATTGATGCTCTTCCGTTTGGGAAAGCTTTCTTCCGGCGCGGCCGCTGATATGGCCGGTGTGCCGCTCCTGATGTTCTTGGATTTGTGCCCTGAATACGACATCCCTGTGTCACAAATAACAGCAGAAGATCTGCGTCGTGAGTTAGCCGATGAATAAACACCCCCTGGTTTGCGATACTACGCTTTTGCTGTATCTGGATCGCATAGGCCAAATACTTCTTCTTCACACCCTTTTTGACCCGATTTATGTACCAGAACCTGTCCGGTTAGAATTGCATATGGGACGATCGCTGAGGCCGGACACGATCAACCCTGACCAATTGGGCTGGATCACGGCGGTCTCCGTTGATCAACACGAGCTGGATGTCTTGCCGCCTAACCGGCTGGGCCGAGGCGAGCGGGCCGTCATCGCCTACGCTCAATCCCATTCGGGTTGTTGGATGGGATCGGATGATCGGCAGGCACGCCTGTTGGCCGAGCGCTTGGGGTTGAAGGTGGTAGGGGTCATCGGCGTTTTGATAAGGGCAAAACGGGCCGACCTGATTCCAGCAGTTCGGCCGCTTCTGGACGCCTTGCAATTGACGGGCTTTCGTTTAGGGCATGAATTGTATCAGGAAGCCTTGCGACTCGCTGGCGAGGAAGTAACTGATCGAGCGGGCGGTTGAGGTCATTGTCTGTAGTAGGGCGGCAGTATAACGCCGGTGGACGCCCGGCCGTCAGGCCCATCAGGCGCGATTTCAATCGCTTTCGAGGTCCCGGCGGGGAGGTAGGGATGAGTCTTCATACTGAAATTTGCGAGCAGCCGCAGCGCCTGGCCGCGCTGTTGGCCGGGCAGCGCGGCCAGGTTGAACGGATCGCGGTCGCCATTCGCGACCGGGATGTGCGCTTCGCCTTTCTGGCCGCGCGCGGCACGTCAGACAACGCCGGTCGCTACGCCATGTATCTGTGGGGCGCGCGTAACGGGCTGCCGCTGGCCCTGGCCGCGCCCTCGCTGTTCACCTTTTACCAACAGCCGCCGCGCCTGCGCGACGCGCTGGTCGTCGGCGTGTCGCAGTCTGGCCAATCGCCCGACATCGTGCAGGTGCTGGCGGAGGGGCGGCGGCAGGGCTGCCTGACCCTGGCCATCACCAACGCGCCGGCATCCCCCCTGGCGCAGACGGCCGATTTCGTGCTCGACATCCAGGCCGGACCAGAGCGCGCGGTGGCCGCGACCAAGACCTACACCGCGGAGCTGATGAGCATCGCCATGCTGTCGGCCGCGCTGAGCGATGATGCGGCCGCCTGGCAGGAGCTGAGCGCGGTTCCGGGCTGGGTAGAAACGGTTTTGCGGCAGGATGAGACACTGCGTGACCTGGCGCGGCGCTATCGTTTCTTGCAGCAGTGCGTGGTGATCGGCCGCGGCTACAACTACGCCACGGCCTTCGAATGGTCGTTGAAGCTCAAAGAGCTGAGCTACGTGCAGGCCGAGCCTTACTCCGCGGCCGACTTTCAGCACGGCCCGATGGCGCTGCTCGAACCGGGCTTTCCGGTGCTGGCAGTGGCGCCCAGCGGCCGCATGGCCGCGTCGCTGCTGGAATTCATCACCTACCTGCGCCGCCAGCAGCAGGCCGATTTGATGGTGCTGTCGGACCAGGCGGCCAGTCTGGCCCTGGCGCAAGCGCCGGTCAGCCTGCCCGCGGGCATCCCCGAATGGCTCAGCCCGCTGGTCAGCATCGCGCCGGCGCAGCTCTTTTGCTATCATCTGACGCGCGGCAAGGGGTTCGACACCGAGCAGCCGCGCAGCATTCAGAAAGTGACCGAAACACGTTGAGAAAAAATGACTGCTGAGGACATCATGATGCAGCTTCAACGCATATCACTGCTGCCGCCGCAGCCCTCTCCGGCCGAACAACTACGCATGGCCGGGCATCGGGTGACGCCGCAACGGCTGCTCTTACTGCGCCTGCTGTCAGAGGCCAACGAACATCTGGACGCGGAAACGCTGTTTCAGCGCGCCAGCGCGGAGGATGCCTCCATCAGCCTGGCCACCGTCTACCGCACTCTGGCGCTGTTCAAAGACCTGGGCCTGGTGCAGCAGCGCTACTTTGCCCGCGATCACAGCAAAGAATACTACGAACCGACCCGGCGCAGCGAACACTATCACTTCACCTGCACCAACTGCAGCCGCGTGGTCGAGTTCAGCACGCCGCTGATTGCCGAGGTCAGCCGCACCGTCGCCGAGCGCCACGGCCTGAAGGTGACGCACGCCTGCGTCTGCTTCGAAGGACTGTGCGGCGCCTGCCAGGGCTGAACCAGCGCCGACCGACAGCGCGCTCGCGTAGGTTACTGGTACACGGATTGAGTAGCTGCCGCCGGCCCGCCATCAGGGATAAGTCCTGTGATACATGGCGCGCGTGGCCGTCACCCGAAAGCCTACCCCCTCGTACAGGCGCACCGCGCCGGTCAGATTAGCCGCGTCGACATGCAGCCCCAGGCCGTCATGGCCCAACGCCGCGCCGGTCTGCAAGGAGACAATCAGCAGGGCGCGGCCCAGGCCCTGCTGGCGCCAAGGCCGCCGCACGGAGAGCATACTGATCCAGCCATGATGGTTTCCCCGCCGCGTCGCGGCGTCTGGCCCCATGTCATTGATGGCGACGCCCGCCACCTCATCTCCGTCCCACACCACGAAACTGGCATCTGCATTGGCCCGGCCCTGTGCCAACCGGTGCATGAACTCCGCGAATGGCATCTCAGCATGGTTCCAATGATCGGCAAAGGCTTCGTTGAGCGCCCGCCAGATCGCCTCATCGGCCCGCCGTTCGCTCCAGGTGCGCAGGATCGAATGGGCCGGCAGCTCCAGCGCCGGCAGTGGTTCGGCCAGGGACCGCCGCATCTCGAAGAAGTAGCGCAGCGGCGTCATGCCAAACCCGCTGAACAGCGCCTCGACGCCCGTTTGCGTGAGGAAGGCGCGGCCCGCCATGATTACCGGGCGGTTTTGCCCGGCTGAAACGGCCTGCGCCCGCTGCCAATGCTGCTGCAGCAAGGCGCGGCCAATGCCGCGGCGGCGCCAAGCCGGATGCACCGCGCCGTCGGTCAGGTAGAAGTAGCCCTCGCTCCCGTTGCGCTGCATGGCAAAGGCAAAGGCCACCACGCCCGCCCCTGGCATGACGGCCACGAATTGATCCTCCGGTCGCCGGGCCGGGTCCGCCAGGTGAAAGCGCAGGTCGGCCGCGGTCGTGTGCTCCGGCGTGTTGTCCGCCTCCTCGGCCGTCTGCATGGCCCGCAGCGCCTCCTCGAAATCAGGCTCGACAAACGGGCGGATGACAAAAGGCATTGTTTGGCTCATGGTCGGTTACACCATTTTCTGATAGAGATCGAAC
>JAYRVL010000243.1:0-2433 GCA_041918575.1 Anaerolineae bacterium
CGCTGGTCGGCCAGCAGCCGCGCCAGTTGTGTGGCGAACAGCGGCTGTGACTGCCCGGTGTCGTTGGTCAACACCACGAAGCCCTCGTCACTGGCGCTGTCGAAGCCGCCGTGGCCCACGAAATGGAAGATGTGCCACGGGCCGGCGCGCAGCGCCCGCTGCAAGGCGCGCACCGTGGGTTCGGCAAGCCAGGTCAAATTCACCTGCCCGCCGGCCTGCAGGGACGCCAGCGCGCGGCCGATGCGCGCCTGTTCCTGGGTCACGTCCAGGGCAGGCAGGTCGCGGGGCGCGGCGACCACGCCCAGGATGCGCAGCGGCTTGACCACGGGCAAGGGCTGCACGGCTTGGGGCAGTTCCGGGTAGCGAATGATCGGCGTGTTGCGCGACAGGCAGAGGTAGTCGCCCTCGCGGGCGTCGTACAGGTACTCCCAGGGCAACACGGCCAGTTCGGGCGGCCGGATGCGCAGGCGCAGGCGCAGACCCACATTCGCGTTGGCCGCCTGCTGTTGGCTGACATCATAGCGGCTGCGCACCTCGCCGGTGAAAAGCGCATCGAAGAGGGTCTGACCGAATTCTCGCACGGCCCGCTGACCGGGGCTGGGCGCCGCGCGTCGCTGATGGTCGGAATCGAGCAGCGCGGTGTGCAGATTGGCCAGGACACTGGCGAGCGTCCGATCATCGGCCGGGAAGCGCATGACGCCGCGCGCCTCGCCTGCCGGTGAATAGAGCACGGTGACGGGATAGGCGCGGCCTGCGCCGAAGCCAATCTCCAGATCGAAGTCGAGAAAACGAGTTGATGGACCGGATGGCATAGAGGCGCCTCGTGGGAATGATTCAGGCTGGCAGCGGCTCACCCAAGAGCCAGGCAGCGGCCGATTGCCAGCGCAGGGGAGCAGGCAGCGCCTGCGCGGGCGGCGTGAGATCGAGCGTGAGCAGGAGCGGGGTGGCCTCTGGATAGAGGGGCGCCGCTGCGACCAGCGCCCGCGTCTCACGTTCGAGCGTGTCAGCCGCAGCGGCCGTGGCGCAGACCTGCATGAGCCACCTGCTCTCATCCGGCAACTGAGCATGAAAATCTACTTCGTAGCCGTCGGGCGTGCGCACATACCCCACGTCCGCGCCGCGACGTTCCAGCTCGATCAGGACAGCCGTTTCCAGCGCATGTCCCAGGTTGGCGCGACCGCTGCGCTCATAAATCTGGATGAGGCCGGGATCCACCGGATAGGCCTTGCGCGGGTTGACCATGCGCTGTCGCGCCGACGATGTGTGGAGACCGACCGCACGGATGAGAAACGTATCTTCCAGGTGAGTCAGGTAGGCGTGGATCGTGTCTTTTGCGACCGCAATTCCCTGCGAGCGCAGCGCGTCGTAGAACTTCTGCACACTGAAAGGCGCCGCCGGGTTGCTCAGCAGATGACGCAGCAGCCAGCGCAGCGCCGTCGGGTTGGAGACCTGGTGGCGTTCGATCACATCGCGCAGCATCGCCACATCTACATAGCTGCGCAGGAGCGCGCCGCGGTCGCGTTCAACCGCGCCTTGCGCTTCGGGAAACCCGCCCAGGATGAGATAGTCGCGCAGCGCCTTTTCCAGCGCGGAGCGGCCGGCTTTCGGCAGCGCCGCCAGCGGCCGGTTCGGTTCAACACCCGCGTGGCGCAGCGCCTCGCGCAGACTGAATGGATGCACCAGGACTTCCAGGGCGCGGCCGCGCATGCTGGTGGCAACTTCACGGCTGAGCAGCCTGGCCGACGAGCCAGAGACGAAGATGTCAATCTGTTCGCTGTCGAGCAGGCGGCGGATGAAGGTTTCCCAGCCTGGTACCACCTGGATTTCGTCGCAGAAGAAAGTCACCCGGCGCCGATCGCGCCATTCCGGATGCAGGCGAAAGTAGCCTTCGAGCAGGTGTTGCAGATCGCCCGCCTGCATCTCAGCCAGCCGTTCATCTTCGAAATTGAAATAGAGCAGGGTTGCACGCGGCTCCCCGGCCGCCAGCCTGTCTGCAAGACACTGCCATAGAAAACAGGTCTTGCCCGCGCGGCGCATCCCAATCACGGCCAGCGCTTTGCCAGGAATGGCAGGAAGATGCACATCGCGGCGCGTGAACGGCGGCGGCAGCGCGGCCAGCCCATCGGCGATCTTCAGTTGGATCGTATCGGCTAATTGTCCGTTCATGACGACTACTTTTCTGGGAATTCATCCTTATTATAAGGATAAATTCGTCGGTCGCCAAATTGACGACAACATGGATTTGTAACTGCTCAGCCAGGCAGTGAGAATGGTCTCGATAGCGCCCGGAGTGCCCCCCTGCCCCCCAATCCTGGGGGAGCCGAATGCTTTTCCCCCCCCGGTTGGGGGGCAGGGGGGCCGCCTGAGCAGTTACATGGATTTTACCAAAGCTAAAGCGGAATGCATTGTGGCGAACGATCTGCATGTCGCTCC
>JAYRVL010000244.1:0-1691 GCA_041918575.1 Anaerolineae bacterium
CGGCGATGCGCCAGGGCTGCTGGTGGCTTACCGCAGTCAGGCCTTCATTTTGCTGCGCCTGGCCCGCGCGAACGAAGCGTGCAATCAACTGGCGCGCGCCCTGGCATTGGCCTTGCAGATGGATGCAGAGTTCGTGTGGGATACCGTGGGACAGATCGTAGGCGTCGCCGGCTTTTTGGCCCGCGAACAGCCGGCGCATCTGCTAACCCTGGGTGCGGTGCTGCACAGCGCCTTGCAGCGCCTGCAGACCGTGCGCGGCGATTTTCCGCTCGATCTGCGCGGCCCGGTGGAGGTGGCAGCGGCCCTGGCCAATATCTACGCCGCGATGGGGCTGCTCGACAACGCCGTGCAGGGCCTTGAGCCGCTGGCGGAGCAGGCGAAACAACACCTGCTGGCCGATGCCTTGACGCAGGCATGGGCCGTGGATGCGCTCAGCCGTCAGACCTGGAGCCTTGTACCGTGGCTCGAAGCCTGGCTGGAGGCGCGGGGTCTGCGGACCGAGGACTGAGATGAGGGACACGGATTTTCTTGCCACGAATTCACACGAAACCAATTCGTGAAATTCGTGGCAGAAAATGCAGGTCAGCGCATAAACTCGCCTTCGACGCGCAAGACGCCGAGTTGGCCGCCGTTCGGAGCGGTGCTTTCCCACTGCACGGTCACATTGGCCTTGCGTCCATCCTCCAGTTCCAGGCGCATCGGCGTTTCCCGAATCAACTCGATACGCACTTTTTGGTGGCGTTTCACGTATTCGTAGTTGATGCGGAAGCGGTCCCCTGGCTGATGATTGTCCGTATACTCGAAGACACTGCACGAGAGATCGGCCACCGGCTTCTTCTGCCCGGTGATGTAGAGCGTTCCCTTCACAGGCGTCGTTCCTTTCTGCTGGGTCCTGATTTGTGCCAGAATCTACGAACGATTATAGCCTTACGAGAAATGCCTGTCAATTCTACTGCGCCAGCGCCCAATTGGCCGTCGCCAGGATGAAATCGGCCACGGTGATTTGCCCATCGCTGTTCAGATCGAAGCGCGGCACGAAAAGCAGCGATCCGCTCACCTCGCCCCAATGGCTGGCCAGCAGAACCAGGTCCGCGGCCGCCAGGCTGCCATCACAGTCCAGGTCGGTGGGCAGGCTGCAGGTGCGGGCGATTTCCAGCCGCATCGGCACGCAGTCGCCGCCGACGCCGCCGGCCTCCACCAACACGCACACGTCGTAAACCCCTTCGGCCAGGTTGGTGGAAAGCGCGGTGGCCTCGACCACCGCAGGAGTCGCGCCGGCGCTGACGTTCAAGCGCAGCCACGCCACTTCTTCGGTCAGGCCCCAGGTGAGAGGAAAGGCGTTGTCGCTCAGCAGCAACAGCCAGCGGCTCGGCAGCGTGACGCCTGCGCTGTCCGCATGGAAAACCAGCGCGGATGGCGCCACCCGCAGTTGAGGCGTCTGCGGCGGATAGTGAAAGCCCATGTCAACGACTCCACTGTCCAACACCCCATCGGTGCGCGTGGTGCGGCTGTCCACACTGGCCGCGACGGCCGTGCGCGCGCCGGCGTTCACAGTTGGGCTGTTGACGGTCTGTCCGGCCGCGGTTTGACTGAGATAGAATGCGCCCAACGGCCCGCTCGCGTAGTACGGATTCAGTGAGATGCTGGCGGTATCCGGCGCCAGGTTGATGTAGTTCGTCGTGTTATTCCAG
>JAYRVL010000245.1:0-6144 GCA_041918575.1 Anaerolineae bacterium
CCTTGACAAAGGGAACCTCTGGGCTGTTGAGTGTGTAGCCCCAGGTGCGCCATTCGTCCAGGAACAGGGCGCGATCGGCAAAGGGAATGCGATTCAGGTCGGGGGTTTCCCCGCGCAGCACCTTCTGCTCAGGCCGCCTGCCCTGTTCGATCTGACGCAGCAGCTTGGGGAAGGTGATCTCGCCTTCGTTCGTGATGAGATAATCGGCGTTGGGAATACGCAGCGAATCTTCCAGCGCCAGCGTGACGTGCGCGCCGCCCAGAATGGTGACGCACTCTGGCTTGATTTCCTTGATGATGCTCAGGCTGCGCTTGACTGGGTTGTAGTCAACCGACATCATGGTGATGCCGATCACGTCCGGGTCGCGCTTCTTGAACTCCTCGCGAAAATGATCCCAACTCTGCAGGGCGCGCAGATCAATCAAATCAATCTCGAAACCCTCGGCCTTGGCGCTGGCGCTGATCGAAGACAGGCCATGCGAAACCCAGCCGGCATCCATGCCCTGGCTCAAACAGTTGAATCCACGCCCCGCAATACCGGGATAGATAAGCGTCGTTTTCACAAAAAATACCTCCTCGAAACAATCGGGCGCTGCTCAGTTCAGGTTCGTGGTCTGCTGCTCGGCGAAACCCACATCAGTGAGAGCCACAAAAGCGCCTGCTGACCCGTTGTGCTGTTCATCTTCTTTTCGAGCGGCCAGGCGCTGCGATTCGCCCTGCTCCACCGGCCGGTTACCCTGGCTGGTGAACAGAGTCGGTTTCCACCAGGCCCATTCGCTGCACGAATTGCAGGGCGCCAGGTCATGAGTATCGCCGGCCACATGGCGCCGGCGCAGGGTCTGCATCTGCGGGCCGTTCCAATTCTTCATCACACGCACCTTGCCATCCGCTTCGATGACATTGCCCAGGGGAAACGCGCTGTTGAAATCGCGATCGCACATGGCGATGGAACCATCCCAATAGATGTGAACGTGATACCACAGGTTGGGACAGGCGTAGCGCTTGATCGAGGGGGCCGCCTGTTCGGGCCGCAGATCGCTAATGGCCTCGATCTGATCGGCCCACGAATCAAAAGGCTTGACATTGATACGATCCACGCCCGGCAACTGCCACGACTGCATGAACTCGTCAATCTCGCCCAGCGTTTGCTGCATCTGAATGATCTGCAGGTTGACGTAGGTCTGATAGCCGCCCGCCTGCTTCAGCTCAATGAAACGGCGAATGTTGCGGTTGGTTTTGGCATAGTCGGCATTGACGCGAATCGCCTCGTAGGTCTCCGGGCGCATGCCGTCCAGGCAAAGGTAGATGGCATCCAGGCCGGCATCGAGCAGCTTCTGGGCCTTCTTCTCATCCAGCAGCGTGGCATTCGTACTCATTTCGCTGCGCAGGTTGTGGGCATGGCAATAGGCCACCATGTCGAAGATGCGTTTGTGCATCAGCGGTTCGCCCCAGATGTGCAGGGTTGTCGCTTTGACGTGCGGCGCCATCTCGTCCACAATCTGCTTGAAGACCTCGAAGTCCATGAAGCCCTTGGGCCGTGTCACCTCTTTGCGTCCGGTCGGGCACATGACGCACGACAGGTTGCACATGTTGGTGGACTCGATGTACATCCGGTCAGGGTAGGGCACCAGACCGGTTTGACCGGTGGTGTAGGCCAACCATTTGACCGGCGCCAGCGCCTGCTGGCTGTAATAGCGGAAGCGATTGCGTACTTTGTCCTGAAAGGTGCGGTTGGCGGCAGCCGAGGTGAAACTTACGCCCATGAGTTGGCTCCCGCACGCTCACGCACCTGGCGAAAACTGCCGAGCATGCCCGCGCCGAGCAGGGCATTGCCCAGCCTACGCAGCGGCGTGATGCGCGATACTTCCCACAGCGCCGGGCCGAGCGTTTTGCCAAACGACTTCTCATACATGCGCCGGCGCTTGCTCTCGTCGAAGCGCTGCCGCGCCTCGATGGCCAGGCCGCTCAGCCGCTCATCGGGCACATCGCTGACATTCATGAACGGCGCAATTTCGGCCGTGTATGAATTGTAGTAATAGGTCTTGGTGAAATCGGCGTTGTACTGTGTCTCAGGATGCCGACGCACCAACTCGTCCCACAGCCGCGTGCCGGGGAACGGCGTGGCAATGGAGAACATCGCTTCGGTCAACGGTAGGCTGGAGGCAAACTCGATGGTTTGCTCCATCGTTTCCTCGGTGTCGCCTGGCAACCCCAGGATGAAATAGCCCTTGCTGTCAATACCCGACTCCGCCGTCCACTCGATCGAGCGACGCACCTGCTCCAGGCTGATGTGCTTGGCGGTGGCCTTGAGCACATCATCGTTGCCCGATTCGATGCCGTAATGAACCTGGCGGCAGCCGGCCGCGTACATCTTCTTGAGCAGCTCCGGGTTGACGCGATCCACGCGCGCCAGGCAGCGCCAGCGGATATCCATCTTCTGCTCGATGAAGTAGTCCATGATCTTCTCCAGGCGGCGCAGGTCAATGGTGAAAAGATCGTCAATGAAATAGAAATTGCGCACCTGGTACCGCTGCTGCAAGTGGCGCAGTTCCGCAACGATGCTCTCCGGTGAGCGCTGGCGATAGGTGCGCCCGACCACACCCTTGAAACAAAAAGAGCAGTTGTACGGGCAGCCGCGGCTGGAAAGCACGGTGATCATCTTCTCGCCGTTGGGCGCGTACAGCGGATACTTGTCCAACTCGAACAGGTGCCGGGCCGGAAACGGCAGCGCATCCAGGTCTTCGATCAGTTTGCGCTGCGGGTTCTCCACGACCTTGCCGTCATCTTTCCACCACAGGCCGGCGATGCGGCCAAAGCGTGTGTCGCCCGTTTCGATGGCCTGCAGCAGATCAAGCCAGACCTCCTCGCCTTCGCCGTAGATCAGGTAATCAAGATGTGGATTCTCGATGGTTAGCTGCGGCAATGAAGTCGCGTGCGGGCCGCCGATGATGGTCGGTACACCCAGGGTCTCTTTGACAATCTCGACCAACTGCTCGATATGGTGGTAGGAAGTCGTCATGGATGTAAACGCCACGACATCGGGCTTGTCATCGAAGATCTTCTGCGCGTCTTCGGCCAGGGTGGTGTGTGGGTGCAGACCAAAGTCATGCACGGCCACCTGGTGTCCAGCCCGCTCCGCCACTGCGGCCAGGTAACCCAGGCCCAGCGAGGGGTAGCTGTTCACCATCTCGTTCCATTTTGGGCCAACCAGGGAAATCTTCATGCGTCCTCCCGACCTTGAAAAGGTGTCGCTGTCCATGAGCCGTTTTCATCAACCGTGGTGAGCCTCGGCTCACAGATCGCTTGTGTTGTCACGACCTAGACCAGGCCCTCGGCTTCGATCTGGCGACGCAGTTCGGTCTTCTCCTGACGCGGGAAGATGGTGTGCCAGGCCACGCGGAAGGTGCGGCGATAGTTGAGCCAGAAGTCCTTGCGAGTCATGGTGCCCAGGATGCGATGCGGCCGCAGGTAGAACCGGCGATAGGCCTTCTTCCACATCTCGGTCATCAGTTCAGCCGTCAAATCGCCTAGTTCGTAACGAGCCTTGCCGTCGAAAAAGACGTAGTCTTCCCAGTCCTTGACCAACATGCGCCCCTGGCGCTTGACAATTTCGTAAACCTTGGTGCCGGGGTAAGGCGTCATCATGCTGAAATTGGCAATCAGCGGGTCAATCTCGCAGGCAAAGTCAATGGTACGCTGCATGGTGGCGCGGGTGTCACCGGGCAGGCCGATGATGAAGAAACCGATGGTTTCCAGCCCGGCCGCCTTGGCGTTCTTGAAGGCCTGGCGAATCGTGTCGTGGTCCACGCGCTTGTCAATCGAGGCCATGATGCCTTCGTCGCCCGTTTCCACGCCGAAGGCGGTGCGCTTCAGCCCGGCCTGTTTGAGCTTCTTCATCAGCTCCAGGCTGGCCAGGTTGGCGCGAATGCCGTTGACAAAGATCCACGGCACATGGTTGAGCTGATTGGCGATGACCATGTCGGCCAGCTTGTTCAGACGGTCCACCCGAATGTTGGCGCTGTCATCCAGAACGCCGATTTCGAGCGCGTCCAGGTCGCGCACCAGGTGACGCCACTCCTCCAGGACATTTTCGGGCGAGCGCGCGCGCCATTTGATCGGCATGATGGACTGCGAACAGAAGGTGCAGCGGTAAGGGCAGCCGCGGCTGGTCATGATCGAAAACGACTGCGCGCCGCTGATGTGGTCGGTGGCCGGCTGCAGATTGGTATACTTGTGCATCTTGAAGAGATGATAGGCCGGCCAGGGCAGGCTGTCCAGGTCAGGCATGGCCGGGCGGTCAGGGTTGCGATGCAATTGGCGGTCGCTGGTTTTGTAGCTGACGCCGAGAACATCGCTCCACAGATTGCGTTCAGGATCGAAAATATCGCTGGTTTGGTAGGTGGGCTGATCCTTCAGGTAGCTCTCCAGGCGTTCACTGATGATCGTCCAACCGGCTTCGCCCTCTCCGCGTACCACCATGTCCACGTCGGGCTGTTGGCACGATTCGAAATCGAGGCTTTCGGCTGCCACGCTGACATGAGGCCCGCCCAGGACGATCGGCACATCATACACCTTCTTGATCTTGGCCGCGGTGCGCCACGCCTGTTTCACCTGCGGCGTGTTGGCGGTGATGCCCACGAGGTGTGGGCGAAATTCCTGGATGAAATCTTCGAGCGGCTGTTCTTCGACATCGGCGTCATAAACACGCACCTCATCGCCGCGGCGCTCAGAAACAGCAGCCAGGTAGGCGAGACCGAGATGCGCCGTGGTGCGAGTATCAATGGGTAGACGGAATCTGGGGTTGATCAAGGCGACTTTCATGCAAAGTCCTCCTATGTTGATTTACCGAAAGGCGGCGCCAGCACATGACACCATGTGCGCTCTGCCCTCAGGCGGGCAGGCCGCGATTATAGTCGCGCCCGTGGAAACTGTCAATTCTTATCATGCTTATCTACAAAATTACGGGTCGCCGCCCAACGTACTGCAATGGTGGTCTAAGGGATGATATGCTCCACTTCCAGGCGCGCCATCACCAGATGCTGTGGGCTGAGGCAGTATCCGCAGCGATTGCGAGCCACAATTCGCACGCTTCGTTCAACGGCTGCCGGGATTCGTGGGCGATTCACCTGGCTACCTGTCGAGACTCAGAGGAGGTCGAAGGCCGCGCTGCACGGCCACATGAATCGCCTGCGCCTTGCGGACGAGGCCGCGACGGTAGACTTGCATCAACTCGTCGAGGCGGCGGCGGTCGTCTCCGCTGAGCCAACCCTCACGCTGATGCGCCAAAAGCCTGCTCAACTGTTCTTGCTGCGCGTTCGTCAGTTGCGAGTCACACAACGCCAGCACCTGGCTATCGGGAAGAGCCTCAACCGGCAAATCAGACATCGTTCGATCTATCCAATCAACGAGCAAGTCTTCCAGCCGTCGCTGCGTGCGAGAGGCAATCTCGCGGGTGCTGTGTGCTAATCTATCGGGAAGCTCCAGGACAATCGTCTCGCTCATCGTGATCCTCCCCTACCGCCTATCCTTCTATCCCATTTTACCCCGACCAGGACTGATGCGCAAGACCCGGTTTGTGCGTGAATCCTCGGTTCAGTAGCGCGGTACGCGCGGGTCAATGCGCAATGACCAGTCATCAATGCCCCCGGCCAGGTTGAACGCCTTACTGAAGCCGAGCTGGCGCAGCCAGCTCGTCACCTGGGCGCTGCGCACGCCATGATGGCACTGCACGATGACATGGCTGTTCGGCGTCAGGTCGGCCGGCAGCGCCGCGGTCAGTTCATGCGCCAGCCGCGACAGGGGCAGCAGCCGCGCACCCTCGATGCGCGCACGCAGCCACTCATGCTCCTCGCGCACATCCAACAGCACATGCGGCGTCTCATCATCGCGCAGGCGCTTGAGCTCTTCAACGCTGATTTGTGGCAATTCGGTCTGCTTTAGCATCTCTAATCCTTGAGTCTCTGAATTCGTCTAAATCGGTATCCAGTTGGTTCCACAACAATGAACGCGTTTCTTAGCTCAATCTCAGCCTGTTTTCGACACCCCAATGGGTAGTAGGTCATCAGGCACTTGCCACAAGCCGTTGCGTAGAACGTTTGAGCGAAAACAGGACTGTTCCTACAGGTTGTGTGCGATTTGCCAATGA
>JAYRVL010000246.1:0-2027 GCA_041918575.1 Anaerolineae bacterium
ATGCACCTGCAGCCGGTGTTCGCAGGCTACGAGGTGACCCTCCCCCGGCCCCTCCCTGCGAGGGAGGGGAGAAGTGTGGCCGAGGCGCTCTTCCGGGACGGGCTGTGTCTGCCCTCGGGGACGGCCATGAGCGATACGGATCTCGAACGAATCGCGGCGGTAATAGGCCCGATGTTCTTGACGGCAGCGCGGCAGTTGTGTTGACAGCATACAGAGAAAGTGATATTATGCGACATGATACTGCATCTTGGTGGAAACTCTATGGCGCAAACTATCACAGGTCTTTCGCCGCGGGAAGCTGAATTCCTTACCCGCCTGGCTGCTGAAGACTGTTCGATCTTTCGCTACGCAGACGTCGCCGACCGTTGGCCGGACCCTGCGGCTGCGCAACGCGCGCTCAGCCGGCTGCAGCGCGGCGGGTGGCTCAAGCGCATCGAGCGTGGCCTCTACATGCTGGTACCCCTCAGTGCCGGCCCCGACCGGGTTTGGACAGCAGACGCGTTGGTCATTGGCACACGCCTCGTCGCGCCGAGTGCGATCGCTTACTGGTCGGCGCTGCGCTTCTGGAACTTCACCGAGCAGGTGCCGCGCACAATCTTCGTCCAGTCCCCGCGCCGTAAGCTGCAGCCCACGCTGACCCTCGCAGGCGTGCGGTACCAGTTCGTGACCCTCCGCGAGCCGCGCTTTTTCGGGCTGGTACAACGTGCCCTGGGTGGGCAGCTCATCCAGGTGACCGACCGCGCGAAATCCGTCCTGGACGCGGCCGACCGCTCTGACTTGTGCGGCGGCATCTTGCAGTTGGCGCAGGCGCTACGCGGTCACTGGGCCGAGGTGGACTGGCTCAAGCTGGACGGGTATCTGGCCCGTTTCGCCTCTGGCGCGGTGTACAAGCGCCTGGGCTACCTGGTTGAAGCGTTGGATCTGCCGATCCCTGATCGTGCGGAGCGCCTGGCTGGCTGGCAGATCCACCTGAGTGCCGGTATCGCGCTCCTTGATCCTGGTGAACTCGCCGGCGGACCAGTTCGCTTGCGCTGGCGCGTGCGCGACAACGTCGGCCTGCTGCCCACCGGAGGGGAACAGCGAATATGATCACCGAAGCCGAATTGCGCCGCCGCGCCGCTGCCGCCGGCGTGGACACCATGGTACAGGATCTCGACTACGGGTTGGGTTGGTTCCTCGCCGGGCTTTTCACACAGACGGCTGCGACACATTACCTGGTCTTCAAAGGTGGCACCTGTCTACGTAAGTGTTACTTTGCCGACTACCGTTTCTCGGAGGATCTGGACTTTACGCTGGGCCGGGCCTGGCCCCTGGAGGCGCTGGCCGAAGCGATAGAGCAGGTGCGGGTCTGGAGTCTTGACGCCGATGGGCCGGACTTCGGTGCGGCCCCTGTGCGCCTGGAGGTTATCAACGACGAGTACGGTCTGGAGTCGTACCAGGCACGGGTCTATTACCGCGGGCCGTTGCGTTGGGGTGGCTCGCCGCGCGCGATTCAGCTCGATGTGAGCCGCGGCGAAGCGCTGCTGTTTCCTGTGGCGCCGCGCCCGTTGCACCATCCCTATTCCGACGCCGGCCAGCTCCCTCCGACCGTCATCCCGTGTTACGACCTCGCCGAGATGCTTACGGAGAAGCTGCGCGCCGTTTCGGGCCAACGGCGCTTTGCCATCTCGCGTGACATCTACGACATTCATCAGTTGACCGGGGCGGGAGTATCCCTGGAACTTGTGCGGCAAGCGCTGCCGGCCAAGCTCGCGGCCAAAGGCCTGCCTCCGCACATTGTTTCGGTGGCAAGCCTGGTCCAACGTCGGCCGATCTTCGCAGGCGACTGGCAGCGCCGCCTGACGCACCTGTTGCCACCTCAGCAAGTAGTGACGTTTGAGACGGCGTGGCAGGGCGTGATCGAACTGATCACTGCACTGCAAGCGCCAGGATCATCAAGCTAGTTCCGTAATTCTGGGGGGAGGCGATCCGCCTGGCGCTGGAGAGAACATTGAGGCCCGTCCGTTGTAGCAGCCGATGCGCCTGCA
>JAYRVL010000247.1:0-2984 GCA_041918575.1 Anaerolineae bacterium
CCGCGTCGCTCCCCGCGAGGGGAGCGTGGATTGAAACTTCTGGACGGCGCGAGTGCGAAACTCGCGATTGCGTCGCTCCCCGCGAGGGGAGCGTGGATTGAAACATTGTTCAACGGCTGGTAAATTGCCTGCTCGGTGGTCGCTCCCCGCGAGGGGAGCGTGGATTGAAACCCGGCAACGGTAATGAACTCAAATCGCTTGCCCGTCGCTCCCCGCGAGGGGAGCGTGGATTGAAACGTAATCGCCACAGACAGGAACGCCGGCGCCTGGGTCGCTCCCCGCGAGGGGAGCGTGGATTGAAACGACTGTCCTAGACATGGTCTACACCTCGACGAGCACGTCGCTCCCCGCGAGGGGAGCGTGGATTGAAACCTGAGTGGGGCGGTGCAGGCGTTTCATGATTGTTTTTGTCAAACGAAAAGTAGGCCAAATGATGAACGAAAATAGGGCCAGTCGTGCTACTGGGGTGTAGCGGTTGATAATTGAAAACAGGACCGTTTGATGATGACAAACCAGGCCATTTGACAATCGAAAAATAGGCCACCTCTGAATTTCGGGTATCAGAGGGTCTTGGGAAGGGAGGGACAGGTTGTCCGACAGGGCTGGCCCGCTTCGAGCCGGCCGCGCCCATCACGATGACCTTCAAGCGGGCGCGCTTCGCCTCCGGGTTCGACCTGCTGCGCTTCATCGAAGACGAGTGGATCGAGAACATCGAAGAGCTGGAAGCGCAGATGGATCAGTACATCCACCTGCGCCAGCAGGCGCGCAACGCGTTCGATCTGCGCTACGAGTCGAGCGTGGAGCCGGAGGCCAACCGGTGGGAGCTGTGCTCGCGCGTGCTCTCGCGACAGGACATCATCGCCAAACTGTCGGAGCCGTGGTGAGGTGAACTACAACCATCAGGCGGGTGGGGCCAGGGCTGTGAAGAGGATGGCTTGCGGGCCTTCGGCCGGCAGGCTCACAATGCGCTTGCCATCGTCGCTGGCGTCGGCCTGCACAAAAACGGCCATGCCGATGGTCAGGCCGAGCGCGTCCAGGGGTACGGCGATTTCGACGATGCGGTCACTCACAGCCGTGGGCGCCATGCTCACATGTTCCCAGCCGTTGCTGGTTTGCCGATGCAGCCAGGCCATGGGCGCGGCGGCCATGCGACGAATGCCCCAGGTGGTGGAGGCTCGGCCCGGCGCTTCCGTGCGCAGATTGATGCCGATGTCGGTGCGGTCAGCGCTGGTTGCCAGTTCCAGGCGCAGGAAGAGGGCGTCGCTGTTGTAGCCGATGCGGATGATCTGCAGTGGATTGGGACGGCTGTCTGCGCGCTGCATGGCGCCGCTGACGGCGTGGGCCTGGATGATGGCCGCGCCGTCCCACTCCGGGGCTGCGTCACTGGCGGCGCGCAGGCTGGGGCTGATCTGCGCAGAGGGCTGTTGGTGATTCCACAGCAGGCGGCCACCCTGGGCAATGGGCGTCATCACCCACTCTGGAATGTTCTGGCGCATGACTTCGTAGACTACGGCCATGTTGGCGCGGAAGGTTTGGTCGAAAAGCAGGTCCTGGTCCGAAGAATTATTGCGTGAATACCACCAGAACCAGTCGCTGCCTTCGCTGATGTAGATGGCCTGCCAGGCGCGTGCGAGTTGGGATGGCTCGGTGGGGGCAGCCGTTTGCTGCCAGGCGACCAGGTCGGCGCGGGTGCGGGCCAGGGCGCTCCAGGCGCGCGTGTGCTCGGAATCGCCGATCCAGGTGGTCAGGTCGCCGCGAATCCAGGAGCCGGTTGCCAGGTGCGGCAGGGTGGCGCGAGTGGGGTGCATGTCCAGGTATTCGCTGACGGTGTCGGCGAGCAGTTCGTGGTTCTGCTGCAGGCGTTGATAGAGGCTGTTGAGAAACACGTCGCCATTGTGTTCGTACCATTCCCAGCAGTTCTCGCCGTCCAGGATGATGGGCAGCAGGAACGGTTGCGTGTCGCCCAGGCGCCAATGCACCCACTGCAGGCGGGTGACCAGGTCTTCGGCCGCCTGCACGCCGTGGATGTTCTGGTAGAGAAAGCCAATGCGATCCGACATCTCATGGTCGCGGAAGATCATGGTGGGGCCGGGCTGGTCGTTGACGAGCAGGCGATAGGGCTGGTAGAAAGCGGCCGGGTTGGTGTTGAGCTTCTCATGGTCACGGAGCAGCGGAATCTCCAGGCTGCGCGCCAGGATTTCTTCGTCCGAGGCCAACCAGCGCAGACCCGCGGCCTGCACATAGGGCAGAATTTCCGGGGAGACGGCGCCTTCGGCCGGCCACAGTCCGCGGGGCGGACGGCCGAGGTGCTGGCTGTGATGGAGAACGGCCAGGCGCAGTTGGGTCTCGGCATCAACCGGTGCGCTGAAGTTGTAGCCGGGCGGCGGCAAAGGCAGGCCAGGGGAGGCGCGCAGGGCATGGCGATTGTCTTCCAGGAGCGGCAGGATAGGATGGTAGTAGGGGCTTGTGGTCAGTTCGATCTGCCCGCGGGCCTCGTAGTCGCAGTAATTTTGCAGAACCAGGCCGCACATCTTGAGATGTTTGTGGATGACCGTCATGGTGTCGGCCAGGGTGAAATGGCGTCCTTTGCGCACCAAGCCGGCCAGGTCGGGGTCATTCTCCAGCCAGTTGGGGTCGGTCCAGGCCAGGTTGAACCAGGTGATGAGGTCCCTGTAATCGGCGTCGCTGAGAGCGAGGGGGTTGGCCAGGGCGCGCTCGCGCTGTTCGATCAGCTCGTCGAAGCGGGGAAAGCGTCGCGCGATGTTAGGCCAGTTGACGCTGTAGCAGATGTTGATGAGGTAGGTCTTTTCTTCCTCAGTCCAGGCGCTGCGCTGCGCCAGGGTCATGACACGGTCGGTCAGGCGGCCAGCGGCGTAATCGAGCAGTTGTTCGGTGAGGGATGGGACCAGGTTGAAGGTGGCGTGGACGGCGGGGTACTTCGCCAGGACCTCGACCATGTGAAGGTAGTCCTTGGCCGCATGCAG
>JAYRVL010000248.1:0-9733 GCA_041918575.1 Anaerolineae bacterium
CGGCCTGGCCGATCTCCTCCCAACCGACCATGCGCTTGCCGTGGGCGTTGACGATAGCCTCCACCCGTTCCACAAAGCGCACGTAATCACCCTTGTTCGTGGCCATCGCTTCGTCGCCGCCGATGTGGATGTAGGGGCCGGGCGTGAGGCTCGCTACCTCGCCAATCACATCGGCCAGCCAGCGATACGTCCATTCGTCGTCGCAGTTGAGCGAGCTAAAACCAACGTCCGTGCCGGTGTAGAGCGGCGGCGCGGCGCCGCCGGGATTGAGCGCCGGCGTCGCGGCCAGCGCGGCGTTGGTGTGGCCGGGCATGTCAATCTCTGGGATGACCATGATGCCCTGGCGCTCTGCGTAGGCGACGATATCCGCGTAATCGGCCTGGGTGTAGTAACCGCCCGGCCCGCCGCCCACGGCCGTGGCGCCGCCGACCGCGGTCAGGGCCGGCCAGCGGGCGATGTGCAGACGCCAGCCCTGGTCGTCGGTCAGATGCAGATGCAGGCGGTTGAGCTTGTGCAGGGCCAGCAGGTCAATCACGCGTTCGATGGTGGGCGCGTCAAAGAAATGGCGCGCCACGTCGAGCATGAAGCCGCGCCAGGCAAAGCGCGGCCGATCGTACACCACGCCGCAGGACAGCAGCCGCGGGCCTGGCTGGCCGATCGAGCGGCCGCTTGCCGCAAACAGGCGTTGGCGCAGCGTCTGCATCCCCCAACGCAGCCCCTCGGCTTGAGGCGCGGCCAGGGTCAGCGCGTCCGGCTGCACAGTCAATTGATACCCCTCCGCGCCCAGGGCTGGATCTGCGCCTGTGGTGGTCAGGCAAATGTGGCCGGCCGCCGCGGCGCCGGCGACCACGGGCAGCTCAAGCCCGGTGAGCGGGCGCAGATACGCGGCCAGGTCATGGCCCACCGTCAGCAGCGCCGCGGTGGGCGGTTCCACCCTGACCTGGGTCTGCGCGGTCAGCGCAAATGCACCCTCGGCTTCATGCACAGACGCGGGGATTGGAATCATGGACTGCTCCTTTCCTGTTCTTGTCGTTGTTTCAGAAAGCCAGGGTTTCTTTGCCGTGCAGGCGGTCCTGGATGCGCTGAGCCACCAACGACAGGTGCGATTCATGCTGGACGTAGTTGAGATTGTCGGTTTCTACGACCAGGACCGGGCACAGTGTGAAACCGGCGACCCACTGCTCGTAAAGATCGTTCAAGCGCGCCAGGTAATCGGGCGACATGGTTTGCTCGTAGTCGCGACCGCGCTGGGCAATGCGGTCGAGCAGGGAGTGTACCGACGCACGCAGGTAGACCACCAGGTGCGGCGGCTGCAAGAGCAACGTAAGTGTGCTGAAGAGCGCGTAGTAGGTCTCCCAATCGCGCTGGCTCAGGTGCCCCTGCAGGAACAGGTTGCGCGCAAAGACCTCGGCATCCTCGTAGACGCTGCGGTCTTGCACAACAGAGTGCCTGTACTGCAAGAGATGAAAATGCTGCTGCAGGCGCCGCGAGAGGAAGAACGCCTGTGAATGGAAACTCCAGCGGCGCATGTCCGCGTAGAAATCGGACAAGTACGGGTTCTCGTCAACCGCTTCGTAAACCGGCTCCCAGCCCAGGCGTTCAGTCAGCAGGCGGGTGAGGGTAGATTTGCCGACGCCGATGTTGCCGGCCACGGCCACGAAGTATTTG
Source organism: Anaerolineae bacterium (assembly GCA_041918575.1). GTDB lineage: Bacteria > Chloroflexota > Anaerolineae > SSC4 > Amarolineaceae > Amarolinea. Next base: position 1,669 of record JAYRVL010000248.1, read on the forward strand.
GTGGTCAGGCTCTGCGTCATCGTCAGTTTGTTTCATCCCATCCGAAATTGAATCCCGCACGATTTGGGTTGACACGGCAAATTGCCTTCATCAGAGCACCTCCTGAGGAAAATTGACCGGGGAAGTTGAGCAAACACGCTGGGTGACGCCGATTGTACCACAGGTGGGCAAAAGCCTGAAGAAGGCCTGAAGATGTAAACACCAAAGCGCCATTTTTGCCTTTCTGCGCGTTTTCGCCGACAATGGCCTGGTGCTTGGATTCTCACACCAAGACACAAAGAACACCAAGAATTCAGAGATTGCTTCTTTGTATCTTGGCGTCTTTGTGTGGGTCAGGAAAGAAATCTCACACCAAGACACAAAGAACACCAAGAATTCAGAGATTGCTTCTTTGTATCTTGGCGTCTTTGTGTGGGCCAGGAAAGGATTCTTTCACCAAGAGATCAAGAAATTTGTATTTATGTCTACACGGACCAAACTGATCGCCAGCACGGCGGTCATCGTTCTGATTGTGATTCTGTTTCCGCGCTTCGTGGATATGCCGGCGGCGGCCCGGGCCTTGCAGCAGGCTGACCTGCGCTTGGGCGCGCTGGCCTCCCTGGCGTTCATTGCCGGGCTGGCGGCCTATGCGCAGCGCTGGCGGGTGCTCCTGGCCGGCCAGCCCAGCCTGAACGCCGCTTTTCAGGCGGCCAATGTGGGGCACGCGCTCAACATCCTGCTGCCGCTGCGCGCGGGCGAAGCGGCGCGTATCGCGCTACTGGGGCGCACGGCCGGCCTGCCCCTGGCTGAAATCACCGCCAGCGTGGTGGTGGAGCGCGTGATCGAGCAGGTGATGCGCCTGCTGGCGTTGGGCGGCGCCTTGCTGGTGGGACTGCGCTTGCAGTTGGCGCCCGCGGCTGTGATGAGCGCGGTGGCGCTCGTCGGCCTGCTGGCCGGGTTGATGGCCTGGGCGCTGCGCCATCGAGCGCAGGTGCAGGCGCGGGCGCCCGTCTTCCTGGCGCGCCTGCCGGGCATGACCGAGGCGCGCGCCCGCCGCGCCATCAGCGGCGTCCTGACCGGGGTCACACAGGCCGTGACGTCCAGGCGCTTATCGGCCGCCATGCTGTGGTCGTTCATCACCTGGGGCTGCTTTGGCGCCTTTCACCTGTTGACGCTGGCCGCGCTCGGCGCCGATGGCTTACCCCCAACCACCTGGGGGGCGCTCGCCCTGGGCGCGCTCGTCCTGGCCCCACCCTCCGCGCCGACGCAGCCGGGCATCTTTCATGCCACACTGGTGGCGCCGCTGGTCCTGCTCGGCTTCGATCGCGCCGCGCTCACCGCCTTTGCCATCCTCCTGCATCTGCAGCAGATGGTGTGGATGATCGGCCTGGCCCTGGTGGGCAGCGGTGTGCAGGCGTTCAAGTCCGGCCAGGCTGTTGCCGTAGAAAGGGTTGCAGAAAGGGCTGCAGAAAGGGTTGCAGAAAGAAATGAACATGGTTGAACCACTCACGCTCTACGGTTCGCCTACCTGTGAAGATACGGCGCTTGTGCGCCATCGTTTGCAGGTCCTGGGCGTACCGTTCATCGAAATCAACGTCGAGCGCAACGCCGACGCGACCCGCCTGGTGGAGCAGTTGAACGGAGGTTTTCGCATCACCCCCACGCTGACCCTGGCCGGGCAGCCGGGACACCTGGCCGAACCGACCATCGAGCAGTTGCAGGATTGGCTGGCCGCGGCCCGGATTTCCTTCACCCTGCCGCGTGGGCTGGACTATCACGGCGAACTCGCCTCCCGCCCCCTGCCCGACTTTGCGCTGGCCGGCCACCCCGCGACGCTGTTTCGTCTGAGCAACCTGCGCGGACGCCACAAGGCGGTGATCTTCTTTGCGCATGACCATCGCTGCCTGGTGTGCGCCGGCTACGCCAAACAGTTGGCGTCCCTGCGCGCCGCGCTGACCGAAACGGGCGCGGTGCTCATCTCCGTGCTGCAGGCTCATGAGGAGCAGGCGCGGACATGGGCAGAGGAATTCGCCGCCGGTCACATCGTCCTGGCCGATCCGGACGGCGCGGTCAAGCAGCGGCTGACGGCTTATGTCAATGCTGATCGGGCGGGAGTCCTGGTGCTGCTGCTCGATCGCTATACCGCGCCGCGCACCCGCATCCAGGCTGCGGACGCCGGCGGGCTTCTGGCGCCTCATGAGCTGGCCGAATGGCTCTACTACCTCGATCGCGAATGCGCAGAATGAGACACCGGCGCGTGCTGGCCCGTGGGGCCGGAGTAGGGCCATCACGAAGGTTGCTTGGAGATTTGGGCTGGCTGATCGCGCTAATGGCTGTCGTAGGAGGCCTGGCCGCGTGTCAGCCGAATGGCGGCGCTGCGGCCAACGCACGCCAGGCCGGCCGAATGACGCCGACCGGCGCAGCCGCGACTGTGGAGATCATCCTTGCGCCGGCGTCGTTCACAGCCACGGCCGTTCCCACACCAACAGCCAGCGCCACGGCTACGCCCGCGCCGACCGCCACGCCCAGTCCGACCGCCACAGAGACGCCAACGGCCATCCCCTCGCCGACGTCAACCAACGCGCCGCCGGCTGTCTTGACGCCCGGCCAGGCCACCGGCTGGACCATTGCCGAGATGGCCGGCCGCGCTTACGGCGGTGGAACGTTGACCGACCGCGGCCAGGTGGATACGCCAACCGGGTTTACGCGCACCCTCATCACCTATCCGAGCGACGGGCTGACCATCTACGGCTTCATCAACGCGCCGCCGGGGCCGGGGCCATTCCCGGTCATCATCGCCCTTCATGGTTATGTCGAGCCGTCGCAGTACGGCATCCTGAGCTACACCACGCGCTACGCCGATGCCCTGGCGCGCGCCGGGTACATCGTCATCCATCCCAATCTGCGCAATTTTCCGCCGTCGGACGAGGGTGATGATACCTTCCGCACCGGCATGACCGCAGACATCCTGAACCTGATTGCGATCGTCCAGGCGCAGGGCGGGCAGCCGGGGCTGCTGGCCGCGGCCGATCCGCAGCGCATCGGGCTGTGGGGCCACAGCCTGGGCGGTGGGTTGGCCCTGCGGGTGATGACCATCAGCCCGGTCGTGCAGGCCACGCTGCTCTATGCCGCGCTGAGCGGGGACGAGCAGCGCAATTTCGATTATGTCTACCGGGCCAGCGGCGGTAAGCGGGGTGCGGTGGAATATCATACGCCGCCGGAGATCGTGCATGAGATTTCGCCGCTCTTTCATTTGGAACGCGTGCAGAGCGCGGTGAGCATTCACCACGGCAGGGAGGATGCCGGCATTCCACTGCCCATCGCCGCGGACCTGTGCGAGCGTTTGCAGCAGGCGGGCAAAACGGCGGAATGTTTCACTTACGCGGGCCAGGGGCACATCTTCAGCGGTCGCAGCGATGACCTTTTCATCCAGCGCAGCCTGGCCTTCTTTGCGGCCCATCTGCGGCGCTGAGTCGCCGGTCGCTCACTGCGCCCAGCGCCAACTGCTGCCGTCGCGAGAGTCTTCCACGACGACGTTGTGGCCATCCAGCATGGCGCGAACCTGGTCGGCCAGCGCCCACTGGCTGTCCTTGCGCAGCGTCTGACGCAGCGTCACCAGGTCTGAGATCAACGGCGCGGCCGCGAAACCGCGCTGATTGGCCCCTTCCAGCCAGATAGCCAGCAGCGCCAGCATCTCACGCACCAACCGCTCGATCTCAGGCAAGACGGCTTCATGCAGGCTGCTGCGCCTGCCGGTTTGAATTGCCTCCTGCAGGGCATGAAGATAGCCCACCGCGCTGGCCGGGTTGCGCTCTTCGATCAACGCGTGACGAAAGACGTGGGCAACTTCGCTGGTTTGGTGGTAGAGCACCGCGGAGGGGTCCGTGGGCGGCAGGCTGTCCGCGGCCGGGCGGCGATGGCTGCCCTGGTGGCGCAGCTCGTCGAAGGAGAAGGTTTCGCCGCTTCTGAAGACCCGATCGGCCGCGCCGTCCAGGGTGCGGATGGTGACTGCGCCCTGGCCGAAGACGCGGCAGCACTGGCCGGCCGGCTCCATGACGCAGGCGGTGAATTCGTCAATGCCCAGGATCACGAGGGTGGGCGGCAGCATCTGCTCGAGCTTGCGCAGGCGCGTCTCGCCCATGAAACAGCGCGAGGTGTCATGGGTCTCGCCGCTGCTGTTGTTCCAGTGCGGGACGACGGCCAGGTCCAGGCCGTAGCGGCCCAGGAGATCCAGCCCTTCGATCCAATGCAGTTCGAGACCGACCTTGTAGATTTCGTAGACCGGCAGGGTGAAACGCCCCATGGCGGTGACCGCGGCGCTGGCCAGAATCAGGTGGCTGCCGGAGGCCAGCTTGCCGGCCATCGTTTCGAAGACGGCCGTGTTGCGCCAGGAGCGCACCGCGTAGGTGGGGCTGCCCGGCCCGGCAAACAGGTAGTTGGCCCGGCGCAGCTTGGCTAGCACCGCTTCCATCTCGATGGGGGTCGGATAGTGGGCGGTTGGAAACGAGATGGTGTCCAGGGTCAGACCAAAGTGGGTGACAAAGTATTCCACGGCGCGCTGCGAGATGCTGTCCACGTTCAACTCGAAGTTGGCCGGCGTGTCAATGAAAACCGGCGCCACCGTGCCCTTGATACCATCCATGATGTGACGGTGAACATGGACCATCGTCGTCGTCATTTCCCCTGACCCCATCAGGGTCAAGGTGCCGGCTGTTTCGTACAAATGATGCATGGTGGGCCTCCTGGGGGTATCCTCGAACTCGGAACGATCAGTGACATTAGCTTTGCAATTGGACGGAGACGGGGCCGCAGAGTCACCGCGGACCGCGTCAGACGGTTGATGGCTCTGGATCGCGGGGGGACGCGAGGGGGGCGCGAGGGGATGCGTACGGAGTCGCGCCAACGCATTTGACGTGACGCCTGCTGCCATGTACACTCTGTCTATCGAATGTCATGCAGAGTCCATCATCTAATGAACTTAGCACTGGAGCATGGGAGAACGTCATTATGGACGCCAGCATTCCGAGTGGATTGTGGCCATACTTCCAGGAATATGATCCGCACCAACTCAACTACGAGCAAGATGCCGATCTGATCGTTCAACGCACGCTCGAACACGGCACCTGGGAGGAAATTCGCTGGCTGATGACCGTTTATGGCCGCAAACGCATCCGTGAGTTCGTCCGTCTGCACGGCGAGCGTATGCTTTCGGCCGCGACGTTCACCTACTGGCGCAAACTGCTGGATCTGCGACGTTGGCGCCACCGACCTTTTGCCCCGGAGGCCAGACAAGTATGGCCCTTCTAGCACCTTATTGGCAGGCGTTGACGCCAGAAACCCGACATGCCTTCAAGATAGCGGCCGGGCTGCCCTTCATCGAGCGATTCTACCTGGCCGGCGGCACCGGTTTGGCGCTCTACCTGGGCCATCGCTTTTCAGTTGATCTCGATTTTTTCACATCCGCTCCTGATGCGGTTGGGCCTGATGAACGGGCGGTGCTGCGCGCGGCTTTTGACGATCCCACTCTCACCATCAGCTTTGATAAAGACATGACCTTTGTGGCGAACTGGCACGGAGTTGGCGTTAGTTTCTTTCGCCTGGCACTCTACCCGCTGGCGCAGACGCCGTATTTGCTCGACGGTGTGCCAATTGCCACCATCGAAGAGATCGGCGCCATGAAACTCGCCGCTATTATGTCGCGCGGCACGCGTAAGGACTACATTGACCTCTATTTCATCTTGCAGCAAGTACCGCTTGAGCAGTTATTCGAAGTTGCATCAGTGAAGTACGCGCGAGTGCGCACCTTTGCCGTCAGTGCGATCCGCGCTTTGACCTACTTCACCGATGCGGAAACCACCCCGATGCCCCAGATGATCCAACGCGTGGCCTGGCCGACTATCAAACGCTTCTTGGAGCGCCAGGCGCTTGACGCTGGTCGCAGACGCCTGGAAGATCTTTGGGGCGAAAACCAATGAGGCCAATTCTCGAAGCTGCCATTTGGCAAACCGAGCACCGACTAAGACACTGCGAGGGTCTGCATAGAATGACGAGCGCAGAGTTCGTGCAGCGTTATGAAGACGACGAGTTCGAAGAATCGCTTGATTATGCTGATTGGATTGGCGAGTATCGCCTGCTGAGGCGGCTCAAGGAAAAGGCGGATACCTATCGGGAGATTCAGTTTGTCAATTGATGCCTGCTTCCGACAAATCATTGCGTCATCTGCGCCGGGGCTTGTCGAAATTCCTGATGAAGTTGCATCCCTGCGTGATATAGGCCGTAGATGAGTAATCGCCATGAACACAAAAATCTTGCCCCATCCCATACCCTACCAGGGAAGTAAGCGCAATCTTGCTGCTGAGATTCTGCGGTATTTCCCGCCGAAGTTTGTCACGCTCTATGAGCCTTTTGCTGGATCAGCCGCAATTACGATCGCGTCCGCGGCAAATGGATTTGGCGACCATTACCACATCAACGATCTCAACAAACCGCTCATGGACTTGTGGCGTGGAATTATTGAAGAACCTCAAGAGGTCGCTTTGCGGTATGAGACCCTGTGGCATAAACAACTGACAGATCCTCGTTCGTTCTATGATACAGCCAGGGACAACTTCAACCGGACCGGAAGACCGGACCTGTTTCTGTATATCCTTGCGCGCTGTGTGAAAGGATCTGTGCGTTACAATTCGCAGGGTGAGTTCAACCAAAGCCCTGATAACCGCCGCCAAGGGATGAAACCAGAGACCATGCGTCTGCAAATCATGGGGGCATCTTACTATCTCAAAGGGAAAACCACCATCACCTCCATGAATTACCGAGACGTTCTCGACAAAGCGACGTCCGCCGACCTTGTATATATGGATCCGCCATATCAAGGAGTCTGCGGAAATCGCGACAGCCGATACCTTCAGAACATACAATTCTGCGACTTCGTGCAAGCGCTGGAGGAGCTGAATCGAAGGGGCATTCGATTCCTGGTCAGCTATGATGGACGCACCGGCGACAAAACTCACGGTAAACGCCTCCCTGATGAGCTGAATCTTACGCTGATCGAGCTGTATGCAGGTCGCTCCTCACAGGCTACGCTTCTCGGCAGAGATGACGTGACCATCGAGTCGCTTTATCTGTCACCGAGTCTTTCCGATGAGCTTGCTCATGTCCCAACCATCTACCGTTACACCAGGGGCGAGCAGCTCTGCTTGATGGAAGGTCGGTCCGAGTGAACATTCAAGATCTCCCAGGTGATTTTGTTGAAAAGTGCAGGGCCATCAAGGCAAAGCGACCGCGTACAGTGATTGAACACATTCTGACGCACGGCTACATTACGACCGAGGAGTTGAAAGAGAAATACGGCTACAATCACCCGCCCAGGGCCGCTCGCGATGTGCGCGAGCAGGGTATACCATTAGAAACATTCCGAGTTACTGGGAGTGACGGACGGAAGATAGGCGCCTATCGGTTTGGCAACCCAGCAAAGGCAAGGTTCTCAAAGCTTTCCGGCAGAACGGCTTTTGCCAGGGCGCTCAAGACGGAGCTTGTCAAGCTGCATGGAAGTCGTTGTGCTATTTTTCTGGAAGAGTTCGATCCGCAAGAGCTTCAGATAGATCATCGGATACCGTTCGAGGTTGTTGGGGATGATGCCGGGGGCATGAATGATCCAAAAACGTACATGTTGTTGTGTGCGTCCGCGAATCGTGCGAAATCCTGGTCGTGTGAGCACTGCATCAACTGGCAGGAGCTGCGAAATGCAGATATTTGTAAAAGGTGTTACTGGGCTTTTCCCGAAGATTACGATCATGTAGCGATGAGACAGGCACGTCGAGCAGACATCATGTGGTTGGGGGATGAGGTCTCGGTCTACGACAGGCTGAAAAAACGAACTTTGGAACTGCAAAAGAATATCCCGGAATACATCAAAGAAATCATCGAAAAGCACGTATAGAGACCCGGTATTCACGAGTGGGCAGATTCGTCACAAAGGAGGAAGCTGATGATCCAACGTAGCCTTTTCTCCCACCGAGGGCGTGGGTTGACCCTGGTGGCGCTCTTGACACTGTTGACCGTGCTGTTGACAGCCTGTTCGCTTGAA
>JAYRVL010000249.1:0-3180 GCA_041918575.1 Anaerolineae bacterium
GAATCTGCGTCTGTATTCGCCGCCGTTGGCGCGCTGATGCCTCACAACGTACTTGGAACGTACTTGAAAGGAAGTTACCATGTCAATCTCGTTCTTGCGGAGGGCACGTGCGGTCATGATGGCCGTGAGTTGGGGTGTTGTCATTGTGCTGGTTGGTATACAAGCGGGGCGTCCGGCTTTGGCCGCGCCGTCCTATGCTCACAGCAATCTGTCATGGCTGCTGTTACCTCCAGCTCCTTTACCAGCAAATCCCGACACAACGGATATCGCTGAATCAGAGTACCTGGTCAACGCCAATTTCGAGGGCTATCACACGGGTTGGACAGAAATACCGTCGAACGGCATCATTTTCCCTGGCTCGTACCTGCCTGTGTGGCCGCACGGTGGGTACTATGCCGCCTGGCTTGGTGGAAGCAATAACAACGACGACAGGCTCTACCAGGATGTCGCCCTTCCCGCCGCCATCAGCAGTATTGTTTTCCGGATTTGGTACTATGTAAGCACCAGTGAGCACACGAGAGAATACGACTGGCTGACGGTGAGGATCGTCAACCCTGGCAACGAAAACCAGGTCTATGCCACGATCCTGGAACTTGACGCCTCTCCCCCAACCAACGACTGGGTCAACTTGAATCATCAGCTATCTGCCGCCGAAATCAACAGCGTTGGTGGATTTGCAGCACGCAGCGGTTGGCATCGTGACTTCCATCGGTGGCCTGCAATCGAGCGAGCCGCGCGTAGAGGTAGAAGACACCGCCCTGGCGGCCGCCCTCGAATTTCACAATTTCCAAGAGGGCGAATATTACTGGTTCGGGCCCATGAAAAGCCAGCAGACCTACTCGTTCTATCTGACCCTGGTAGCAACGGCCGGTGGACAAGGGGGTGTGGATGCGGGCGTAAAGGAAACTGGGGTTGTTGACTCTGTATCACAGTCAATCATTGCCACCAGCCAGGTCCTGACCCTCAGCCTGTACTCACCGTCATTGGCGCGCTGAGCGAGGGAGGTCGCAACCAGCGCCGATGGCTGAACCCGCTGCAACCAGTGCGAAGGCCTCGGCGACATCTATCGAGCCACCGGCCTGGCGCCGACGGCCAGACCTCCGCAGGGAGACTTTGCATCCATGAACAGCGACCTCAGGCGCAGCGTGGCAGCGCCTGGGGTCGCCCTTTGGCCAAGTGGATCACCCGTTTGCACGATGCAGACGTGAGACCGACGCAGGTACGACATTGGATCACGACTAATCCCAACGGCGCTCGTCCACGATCTTGGGTGCATTGGCGGCCAGCTCGGCGACGAACTCGAAGGCGTCAACGCTGACGCGGCACACCTGCTTGAACGCGGCGCGCAGCGGCTCTGTCAGCGCGGCGCTGTCGGCCTGTGGATCGGACAGGACCAGGCGCAGGGTCAGCTCGTCGCGCACGCCGGGGCGGCGCACCACCGCCTGATGAGCGGCGATTGGAAAGCGGCCCAGGGCAAAGGCCACCTGGTTTGGATGCAGGAACATGCCGCGCACCTTGACGGCATCGCCCACACGGCCAACCAGGGTGATGGCCCGCTCGCTCTGCCGGCTGACGCCGGGCGCCGGATCGAGGTTCATCGCCAGGTCGCCGGTGCCAAAGCGAATGAGCGGATAGGTGGGGTTGAAGTTGGTCACCACTACTTCGCCCGCCTCACCAGGGCCGACCGCGGCCCCGCTGTCGCGATCTACGATCTGGATGATGGGGCCGTCCAACAGACGCATGGACATGGCGCCGGTCTGATCATAGGCCAGAAAACCAAGTTCGGCCGTGCTGTAGGCGTTAGTGACAGTCAGGCCATAGTCGTTGACCAGACTGGCGCGCACGCGGCCAGCCAGCGGTTCGGCTGTAAGCAGCGCCTGGCGCAGCGCCAGCGCGGTGCGCGGAATCTGCATCTCCTCCGCCTTCTGCAGCAGCGTCATCAGCCAGCTGGCCGAGCCGACGTAGCCGTTGACGCCCAGATCGAGCATCATCTTCACCTGCAGATCGGCGTTGCCGACCCCCACCGGCACAACGATGGCGCCGACGTGCTGCAGCATCAGGTCAATCAACATGCCGGCTGGCACCAGGTGATAGCTGAGCGCATTCAGGACGATGCTGCCGCGGCCCAGACCGGCCAACTGCATCAGGGGCGCGGCCGTGTCGAACAGAACCGTCTCGCTGGCGTGCGGTTCGTAGAGCGGGCCGGGGGACAGGAACAAGCGCTTGACCTCTGCCAGAGGAACGGCCAGGAAACCGCCAAAGGGAGGTTCCGCGGCCTGCAGTTCAACCATCCGGTCTTTGGTCAGGACTGGGATCTTATCCAGATCAGCCGCGCCTTGCACCGCAGCCGGGGTGAGGCCAGCGGCTTCGAACCAGCGGCGCACGCCGGGCGCACGATCGTACGCCTCGGCCACGAACGCGGCCACACGAGCATCGAGATCAGTGGTCATGGTTGTCACTTTTGGCCTCCGTAGGCTGATTAGCCAAGCCAGCGTTTCCGTCGCTTGTAGTGCTTGACGTCGCGGTAACTTTTGCGCGTTCCCACCTGCGTCAGTCCCAGGTAGAACTCCTTGATATCCTCATTTTGCGCCAGTTGACTGGCCGCGCCCTCCAGCACGATATGCCCGTTTTCCATGACGTAGGCCTGGTCGGAGACGCTCAGGGCGATGCGGGCATTCTGCTCTACGAGCACGATGGACATACTGCCATCCTTGCTCAACTGCTTGATGACGTCGAAAATCTCGGCGACGATCAAGGGGGCCAGGCCGAGCGAAGGCTCATCCAACATCATGATCTTGGGATGGGCCATGAGCGCCCGGCCAATGACCAGCATCTGCTGTTCGCCGCCCGACAGGTAGCCGCTGGTGCGCTGGCGCATGGCCTTGAGCTGAGGAAAGTAGTGATAGACCTGCTCCAAATCGCGCGCCGACGAGATGTCCGCGCCAGCGCGTCCCACCGCGCCGATGAGCAAATTTTCTTCCACGGTGAGATGCCGAAAGAGACGCCGCCCTTCCAATACCTGGATGATCCCCAACTGCACGATATCTTCCGGCGGCAGGTGGTCAATGCGCCGACCGTCGAACTCGATGCCGCCGCGGGTGACTTTGCCGAGCTGCGTGCGCAGCAGGCCGGAAATCGCGCGCAGCGTGGTGGTCTTACCGGCGCCGTTGGCTCCGAGCA
>JAYRVL010000250.1:0-11973 GCA_041918575.1 Anaerolineae bacterium
GAGTCGTAGCCGGTCTGGGTCGGCAGGTCGAAAGCGACCGACAAACCGGTTTGGCCCTTGCTCAGGTTGGTGCGCACCACATCGCCGTCGAGCTTCTCGACCTTGAGACCGCGACGGGCCTTCAGTTCGTCATAGATCTTGTCGGCCAGGGTCGTTTTGCCCGCGCCAGAAAGGCCGGTAAACCAAAGTGTGAATCCTTTTTGAGACATTGCTTCTTCCTGATTTCTAACGATTTTGGCCGGTCTGCTGACCAGGCCTCTGCAAATCAAACCGGGGTCAGTCCCATGCGATGACCGGCGCCGTCATGGTTGGCGGCACGGGCACGCCCAGCGCGGTCAGGATGGTGGGGGCCACTTGCTGTAATTGCAGCCCGTCCAGCCTGCGTCCGCCCAGGTCGCGGCGCGGATCATCTATGATAAAAATGCCGTGCCAGTCATGATTGGCATCATCTGGGCCGGTGTCGTTCTCGAAGGTATGCACCTTGCCGCCGCCCACAGAACCGAGCGCGCGCCAGGAGAGATCGCCGAAGTACACCATCAAGTCCGGGGGGATATTGATGGTGCGCCGATAGATGCGCGCCGGCGCCACCGCCGTCGTGCCCAACAGCCGGCCATGCTGATCGGTCGTGGCCTGCAGACGCTGGATCATCTCGTCCACAAAGGCGTTGTATTCCGCCCGCGGAATGATCCCCTGCGGCTCCCGGCCTGCGACGTTGAAGTGCATGCGCGCATAGTAGCCGCCGCTGCCCCAGACCTTGGTGCGACTCCAGTCCACCTCGCATTTTTCCAACGGAATCTGGGCCTTCGGATATTCCTTGAGCACCAGCAAACCCTGCTCGATCAGCCATTCGTTGACGCAGAAGGCGCCCATCACCGGTTTGGCGCCGTGATCGGACACCACCATGACCAGGGTGTCATCGCCGACCTGCGCCAGTAACTCACCGATGAGGCGGTCCACATGCCGGTAATAGTCCTTGATCGCGTTCTCGAACGGATTTCCCGGCACGTAGTTGCGATGGCGCGGGTCCATGAAGGCCCAGAAGCCATGGTGGATGCGGTCAACGCCCATCTCCACCATCATGCCGAAGTCCCAGGGCTTTTGCAGGAGATGGTCGAACACCTTGAAGCGCTTGTCGGTCATCCGATACAGATCGGCCAGTAACTGCGCCTTGTTGTCGGTGCGGAAGTTGTGGACGTCTACCTCGTATGGCTCGCCGTGAAGCACCTGGCCGATCTCGTCCTTCAACTCGGACGGCCAGGTGAATTTTTCAGCGCCCGGCGGCGTCAGGAAGCAACTGACCAACCAGCCTTCGACAGGTTTGACGGGGTAGGTTTGGGGGATGCCCACGAGCACGGAGCGTTTGCCGGCCCGGCCGGCCACATCCCACACCCGATCAACTTTGACCGAGGCGCCGTTGGCGATCGTCATCCCTTCATATGAAAAGTCGCGCCGATTGCGAAACCCGTAGAAGCCCAATTGGCCAGGGTCCTGACCGGAGAGCATGGAGGCCCAGGCCGGCACGGTGACGGGCGGATCGGACGAGCGCAAGCGGCCATGGGCGCCGTGGGTCAGCAAACGGTTCAGGGTTGGCAGTTCGGAACGCCACTGTTCGAAGACCAGCGTTGGTTCTGCACAATCGAGACCAATCACTAATACCCGGCGCCCAGTCCCAACCTCGGTCAGGCTGGCGCCGCGCTCGCTTTTTTTGCTTCGTTCCTTTGGACCTCTTCGTCGCGCTTGCGGGCCATGCCATCTACCAACACCTTGCTCACTTCGGGCCGTGTGAACTCCGGCGGCAACTGCTGGCCGGCTTCGAGCATCTGCCGCACCTGGGAGCCGCTGAGGGAGACGTGATACTTCTTGTCGTGCGGGCAGATCTTGGGCGAGACAATGGCGCTGCACTGGGTGCAGAAGAAGGCGTGTTCGAAGAAGAGCGGGGTGATAGCGAGTTCGTGGGGCAAGAACTCATCGAAGATGTAATGGGCGTCGTAAGTGCCGTAATAGCGACCGACGCCGGCATGGTCGCGCCCCACAATGAAATGGGTGCAGCCGTAGTTCTGGCGGGCAATGGCGTGGAAGATCGCCTCACGCGGGCCGGCATAGCGCATGGCGGCCGGGTAGACACCCAAGAGCACGCGCTCCGGCGGGTAGTAGTCGCGCAGGATGGCCTGGTAGCTTTCGATGCGCACATCGGCCGGAATATCGTCGCTCTTGGTCTCGCCAACCAACGGATGCAGGAACAGGCCGTCCACAATTTCCATCGCCACTTTCTGGATGTACTCGTGCGCGCGATGAATGGGATTGCGGGTCTGGAAGGCCACTATGCGGCGCCAGCCATTGGCGGCAAACAGACGCCGCGTCTGCGCAGGATCGTGACGCAGTTCTGGGAACTCGAGCACGCTGGGGCGGTTCAGCAAAAAGATGTCGCCGGCCAGCAGGACTTCACCCTGGGCGTAGAGGCGAGCCACCCCGGGGTGCGCGCTCTCCGTGGTGCGATAGACTTTTTCCGCCTCTTCGGCCGGGTCGTATTCGAACTTTTCGGCCAGTTGCAGAATGCCCATGATGTTGTCGGCGCCCGCTTCGGTGCGCTCGACCAGGGCAACCTCCTGACCCTCGGGCAGCGTCGCGGCCAGTGAACGGGTCACCGGCAACGTTACCGGGATGGTCCAGGCCAGGCCGTTGGGCAGGCGCATGTCATCCAACACGGTCTGGTAGGTCAGCTTGTCCATGAACCCGATCAACGGGCTGAAAGCGCCCACGGCAATCATCTCCAGGTCGGAGACGGCCATCGGCGAAAGATAAACTTTGGGCAGGGATTGGGCGCGTTCAAGCGCGGCTTCGCGTAAGACGCCGCGCAGCACCCGATCCACCAAAACGCCCCCGTGGGGCGTCATCTGGCGAATCGCAGCAGCCATGATGAAATAAAGCTCCTTACAGCATGAGTCGCCAGCCAGCGGTGTTGAGTCGGCGGTTGGCGACCAAAATAATACGCCAGGCAGCCTGGCGCATGTGTGTGCGCAGTATAGCAAAGGGGATAGGGGCTGTCAAATCAACCGGACAGGTCGCAGGAATTCTAAATGTACCCGGAATCGAGGCTTCAGCCGGTGCAGTTTGCGGCTTTGCTGGCTAAGAAACCGGCTAAAGCCTCCATTCCAGATGTCTTCAGCGACCACATTTGGAATTCCTGGACAGGTTGGGAGAAGGGTTTTGGCTTTTCACTGGCAGGGTGTTATAATTCAGGCCAGATTTTGGACGAGGCGTTTCGGTGACTTTCGAAAACATTCCTGAACAAACTCAAGACAACCTGCCTGTGACAGAAGTAAGCAGAGCGACGACGAACCTGGGCAGTATCCTGCGTGAACTGGTCGAAACAGTTGTTCTGACCCTGGTTATTTTCTTCCTGGTGCGGACGGTCATGCAGAATTACCGCATAGACGGGATCAGCATGGAGCCAAACTTCCAAAACGGCCAGTTCTTGATCATCAACAAACTTTCGTATCAACTGGGCGAGCCAAAGCGCGGCGATGTCATCGTGTTTCACTACCCGCGCGACCCCTCACGCGATTTCATCAAGCGCGTGATTGGCGTACCCGGCCAAACGGTTGAGGTGCGCAGCGGTCAGGTCATCATTGATGGCAAACCGATTGACGAGCCTTACGGCCCTGCGCCAGGCTCCTACGATGCCCCACCCACCCTGGTGCCGCCCAATCAGCTCTTTGTGCTGGGCGACAATCGCAACAACTCCAGCGACTCACACAGTTGGGGCCTGCTGCCGATGGATAAGGTCATCGGGCGCGCCATCGTATCATACTGGCCCCCCGGTACCTGGCAGATCATCAGTAATCCGGTTGTGGCCAGTCCCTGAGACGGGCCGCTGAGAGTCGAGGCGCCATGGCTGTCACGGAGACCGCTCCCCATGCAGACCGATCAGGCGGCGCGCTGCCGGCGAGGATAGCTCGCGCCGTGCTTTCCGCGGCCGCGGTGCAGAGCACGGCCCTGGGCGCTGAGCTATGGGTGGCGCCCGACACGCTGATCACGCCCCTGGCGCGCGAAGAGGCCGAGCGTCGCCGCATCACCCTGCGCGTGGGCGCAGAACCGACGGCGCCGTCAATACCGGCGGCGATTTCTGCCCCATCATCTGATCCCTCACGCACGGTAGCCGTCGGCGCAGATCACGGCGGTTTCGAGTTGAAGAATTTGCTCAAAGCCTACCTGGCGGAGCTGGCCTACACCGTGACCGATGTGGGGTGCTTCAGCCCCGAAGCCGTGGATTATCCTGACCTGGCCTACGCGGTGGCGCGGCTGGTGGCCGATGGCCGGGCCGCGGCCGGCATTGTCATTGACGGCGCGGGCATCGGTTCGGCCATGGTCGCCAACAAGGTGCCCGGTGTGCGCGCGGCGCTGTGCTACGACCTTTCCACCGCCGTCAACAGCCGTGAACATAATCACGCCAATGTCCTGACCCTGGGCGCCGGGCTGATCGGCCCTGGCCTGGCGCGTCAGATCGTCAAGACCTGGCTGGAGACGCCCTGGGGCGGCGGGCGTCATGCTCGCCGCGTCGAGAAGATCATGCAGGTGGAACAGCGTTTTCTCAAACCGTAATGCAGACGAGGCGGAGTTGCGTGTGAATACTGAAGAACTGGTGCGCTTGATTACGGCGCAGGTGTTGCACAGTCTGTCCGGCGCCGCGGCTTGCGCCGGCTGCGGCGGAGACTGCGCGGGCATGTGTGTGCAGCAGTGCCCGGACGAGTGCCGCGTGGTGGTCAGCGCAGGCGCCGATCGCCTGAGCGCCCACCCCGGTATTCGACAGATTGCGCCTGACCTGGCAGGCATGATTGATCACACGCTGCTCAAGCCGGACGCCACAGCCGAGCAGGTGATTCACCTGTGTCAGGAGGCGCGCCAATACCGATTTGCCTCCGTCTGCCTGAACCCAAGCTGGGTGGCGCTGGCCAGCCATGAACTGCAAGGGAGCAGCGTGCCGGTCTGCACGGTGGTGGGTTTTCCCCTGGGCGCGACGATGCCGGAAGTCAAGGCGTTCGAGACGCAACGCTGCATCGCGGACGGCGCACGCGAGGTAGACATGGTCATCAACATCGGCGCGCTGAAATCGCGTGATTATCGCCTGGTGGCGCACGACATCAGCGCGGTGGTGCAGGCCGCGCACAGTTGCAACGTGCTGGTGAAGGTCATCATCGAGACGGCGCTGCTCAGCGACGAGGAGAAGGTGGAGGCGTGCGCGTTGGCGCAAGCGGCCGGCGCCGATTATGTCAAAACTTCGACCGGTTTCTCCAGCGGCGGCGCGACGGCCCAGGACATTGCCCTGATGCGCCGCGTGGTGGGGCCGAGCATTGGCGTCAAGGCGTCGGGCGGCATTCGTTCCGCGGCCGACGCCAAGAGCATGATCGAGGCCGGAGCGACGCGCATCGGGGCCAGCGCCAGCGTCAAGATCGTGCAGGAAAACCGAAAGTGAGATCATGCGCAGCGAAAACCTTCTGATCATTGCCGGACATACCTGGCAGTGCCTGGACTGTCAAAACAAACTGCTGGCCGACCCGGTCAAGGCGGTGATCGGTCACCGCTTGATGAGCGAAGAACAGGAAGCGCTGGGCAAGCTCAGTCGCGCCGATTTTGCCACGATGACCTCGCTGGCGAGCGCGCTGCATCTCGATCGTCATGCGCTGGACGACATTGCGAACAACCCCCGCTGCCGGCTGCGCCATCTGTAGGATGACAGGGAAAAATTCGCCATGATGATTGCACGTGTGGTTGGCTCTGCGGTGGCAACCGTCAAAGATGAAAAGCTGAAGGGGCTGAAACTCCTGGTGGTGCGCGAGACGACGCCGGCCAATGAGCTGGTGGGGAAGCCGTTGGTGGCGATTGATGCGGTGGGCGCCGGGCAAGGCGAGCTGGTGCTGATTGCCAGCGGCAGTTCCGCGCGGCAAACGACGGTCACCAACAACAAACCGGTGGATGCGGTGATCATGGCGATCCTCGACTCGCTGGAAGTCGAAGGCGCGCTGACCTACGTCAAGAACTGAGGGGTAGACCATGGCGGAAGAATTCGATCTTGACCTGAAATCCATCCAGGAGGCGCGGCGGCTGGCCGCGGCCGGTCGCGAGGCGCAACGCGCCTTCTTCCATTTTTCGCAGCAGCAGGTGGACCGCATCTGCCAGGCGATGGCTGACGCAGCCTATCGCGAGGCGGCGCGGCTGGGACGCATGGCCTATGAAGAGACCGGCTACGGCGTTCCCGATCACAAGATGGTCAAGAATCAGTTTGGCAGCCGCGCGGTGTGGGAATCCATCAAAGATGTGCCGACGGTGGGGGTGCTGCGCCGCGACGAGGCGCGCAAGATCGTGGAGATTGGCTGGCCGGTGGGGGTGGTGGCCGCGTTGACGCCCAGCACGAATCCCACGTCCACCACGATGTTCAAGATCCTGATTGCAGTCAAAGCGCGCAACGGCATCATCGTGGCGCCGCATCCGTCGGCCAAAGTCTGCGCCTTCGAGACAGCGCGGGTGATGGCCGAGGCAGGCGAGGCGGAGGGGATGCCCAGGGGGCTGGTCAGTTGTATGCAGTTCGTCACCCTGCCCGGCTCGCAGGAGTTGATTCGGCATTACGCGGTGAGCATGATCCTGGCGACGGGCGGCTCGGCCATGGTGAAGGCGGCGCACAGCGTGGGCAAACCGGCGCTGGGCGTGGGGCCAGGCAATGTGCCGGCCTACGTGGACCGCAGCGCGGACGTGGCGAAGGCGGCCTGGGACATCGTCAATTCCAAAGCGTTCGACTGCTCGGTGATCTGCGCGACGGAGCAGGCGGTGGTGGCCGACCGGCCGATTGCCGGCCAGTTGAAGGCGGAGATGGAGCGCCAGGGCGCCTATTTCGTCAACGAGGAACAGGCGGCCGCGCTGGGGCGCACTCTGTTTGGCGGGGGGCAGCTCATCAACCCCAAGCTGGTGGGCAAGACGCCGCAGCAGTTGGCCGCGGCCGCCAAGATCAACGTGCCGGCCTGGGCGCGCATCCTGGTGGCGCGGCTGCAAAAGGTGGGGCCGGAGGAGCCGCTGAGCGCGGAGAAGCTGACGACGGTGCTGGGCTGGTACGAGGTGGACGATTGGCACGCCGGCTGCGAACGCTGCGTCGAGATGCTCAAGTACGGCGGCGATGGACATTCGCTCGTCATTCACAGCCGCGACGAGGCGGTGACGCTGGCCTTCGGCATCGAAAAACCCGCTTTCCGCATCATTGTCAACACCTGGGGCTCGATGGGCGCTATCGGCGCGACGACCGGCGTCATGCCTTCGATGACGCTGGCGCCCGGCGGCATTGGCGGCGCCGCGGTCAGCGACAACATCACGGTGCACCATCTGCTCAATGTCAAGCGCCTGGCCTACGAACGCGCGGCGCCGCCCTCGCTCGCCAGCTCGCTGGCGCCTGGTGTGCAGCCGCTGAGCAGCGCCGCAACCCCGTCGCCTGCCGGCGCCGCATCCCAGGGCGCCATCTCAGCCGCCGAGATTGAACAGATCGTGCGAAGAGTCCTGCGCGATTTGCAAACGAAATAAGGATGAACACTGTAACAGAGCTAGAACTGATCAACCTTAAGTTGGCGCAGGCAGAAATCACGAACGCTGGCATCACCGAGGACGAGTTGACCGTGCATCTGGCCGACGGGCGCACGATTTCGGTTTCGATACTCTGGTTCCCGCGTCTCGCCTACGCCACACCTGCTGAACGAGAGAACTTCGAGATCGAACGCCGCGGGATTCATTGGCCCGACCTGGACGAAGATGTGAGCATCAGGACGCTTCTGCTGGGGCGGGGGTTGGGAGAGAGTCGCGAATCACTGGAGCAGTGGCTGCAAAGGCGGCAGCAGGTAAAATTGGCGACGGCGCCGCTGCGGCCAAACAATCGAGTTCATGAAGATAACCGCCGGGAACAACGGATGGTTACGCGCTGACAGAGAGGGCGCCGGGCTTTGGGGCCTGGATAGCGCCTTTGTCGAGCTTTCAGACAAGGTTAGCATGATGAGAAGGAGAAAATCAGCATGGCAAGTATTCAGATGATCGCCCTGGGCATGATCGAGACCAAGGGCCTGGTCGGCGCAATCGAGGCGGCCGACGCGATGGTCAAGGCGGCCAATGTGCGCCTGATCGGCAAGGAAATCATCGGCGGCGGCTACGTCACCGTGATGGTGCGCGGGGATGTGGGCGCGGTCAAAGCGGCCACCGACGCCGGCGCGGCCGCGGCGCAGCGCGTGGGCGAGTTGGTCAGCGTGCATGTGATCCCGCGACCGCATGGCGACGTGGAGATGATCCTGCCCAAGACGACGGACGACGCGGCCTGAGCCGGCGCAGCCTAAACGATGGCACGACGATTCTTCACGGAAGCTGACATCCGGCGCCTGGTCAAGGAAGAGGGGCAGTCCGAACTGGTGTTGACGCCAAGCGATGTGCTGACCGCGCTGGCGCTGGACGCAGCGCGGGAGCTGGGCCTGCGGCTGATCAACCACGAGCCGGTACCCACCTGGTCGGCGGCAGGCAAGCGTGACAGGCTGCTGGCCGGGCCGGTGTGGGAAAAGCCGGCCGCCGCGGACGCGGCCGATGACCTGGTGGCGCGGGTGGTCAGCGCGGTGCTGCAGCAGATGACCGCGGGCGCGGCAACAGCGGCCGGGCGCGCGACGACGGCCGCGGGATGGCAGACGGTGCGCGTGGTCGCGGGACGCGCCGCGGAACCGGGGACGGCCGTGCCGGGCGCGGCGCCGGCCCTGGATGTGCGGCAGCAGGATGTGTTGACCGCAGGGGATGGCGGGCCGCTGATGGCCGGCTTTTGCAGTTGGCGAACCGGCGCGCGGACCATCACCCTGCCGCGAGCCGAAATTGACGTTGTCCTGGAAGGCGTGCTGGAGATCAGCGCCCAGGGGCAAACCTGGCGCGCATTTGCCGGCGATGTGGTGCTGCTGCCGCCGGGCGTGCCGCTGCAACTGGCGACGCCCGCCTGGGTGCGGGTTTTCTTCGTGCAAGGGAGCGATTATGGCCGATGAATTTTCGTTGCGAGCGTACTGTTTTCTGGACCGCATGCAGCCACAGTACGCGGCGTTCGTAGGCACCATCACCCAGGGCGACCTGCCCACGGAGGGGATGGCTTCGCTTTACGTGGAGATGGCGCCGGGCAATGAGGTCTTCCGCGTGGTGGACATTGCCGTCAAGAGCACCGACGCCAAGCCGGGCGCACAGATCGTCGAACGTGAATTTGGTATGTTCGAGGTGCATTCGCTGGCGCAGGCGGAGGTGGTCGAGGCGGGGCGCATGGTGTTACAGCGCCTGGGCCTGCGCGAGGAGGATCGCGTCAAGCCGGAGGTGGCCTCGGTGCAGGTCATCACCAACGTGGACCCCTACCAGGCGCAACTGCTGAACCGTTTTCGCCGCGGGACCATGATCGTGCCGGGGGAAACGATGCTGGTGCTCGAAGTAGCGCCGGCCGCGTACATCAACCTGGCCGCCAACGAGGCCGAAAAGGCAGCCAACATCAAACTGGTGCATATCTCGTCGGTTGGGCGCTTTGGGCGCATGTGGATGTCCGGCACGGAGGCGGAAATCCTGGCGGCCAAGGCGGCCGCGGTGGAAGTCATCGGCCAGATCAAAGGCAAATAGGGCGCAAGATGTTGCTGGGCAAGATCGTTGGCAGCGCGGTGGCGACGCATAAATATGAAGGGCTGGAAGGCGCCAAACTGCTGGTGGTGCAGCCGTTGGACAAGAACCTGACGGCCCGCGGCCGTTTGCAGGTGACGGTAGATACCGGCCGCTTGAGCGCGGGCCAGGGGGACATCGTCTACCTGGTGCGCGCCCGCGAAGCGATGCTGGCCTACACCACCAGCGCCATGCTGCCGATTGATCTGGCCGTCGTCGGCATCGTCGAGGCGGTAGACGTGCAGAGAGATCTGTCACTGGTTTTCTGAATCATGCTCATCGCCAAAGTGATCGGCACATTGGTATCAACCATCAAACATCCTGCCTACCACGGCTTCAAACTGCTGGTGGTGCAGCCGCTGCATCTGCCGGGGAGCAAGCCGGAGGATGATTTTGTGGCGATTGACCACGCCCAGGCCGGCATCGGCGACACGGTGCTGGTCATGCGCGAAGGCAGCGGCGCCCGCCAGGTGACGAACATGGCCGACGCTCCTATCATCTCAGTGGTCGTTGGTGTTCTGGACAGCGTTGAGATGAACGACGTCGAAACGAAATACTGAAAAGCACTGCATCAGACACGAAAAACACCGAAAACACCGAAAACACCGAAAACACGGAAAACACGGAAAACACGGAAAACACAAAAAATGGAACCAATTCAATGATCAATCTTTGGCGTGAACTGCGCACCGGCCCCAATGCGCCCGAGATCGTCTACACCCTGGTAGAGATTCCCAAGGGCAGCCGCAACAAGTACGAATACAACAAGGAGTTTGGGGTGATCAAGCTCGACCGTGTGCTTTACTCGTCGCTCCATTACCCCGGTGATTACGGCTTGATTCCGCAGACCTTCTACGATGATGGCGACCCGCTCGACATCCTGGTGATGGTCAACGAACCGACATTCCCTGGCTGCATCATCGAGGCCCGGCCCATTGGCGTGTTTCGCATGTTGGACAAGGGGGTGGCTGACGACAAGATCCTGGCGGTGCCGGCACGCGACCCGATCTTCGCCGACTACCACGACATCACCGATATTCCCAAGCACTACCTGGCGGAAGTGGCCCACTTTTTCGAGGTTTACAAGGACCTGGAAGGAATGCGCACGAAGCCGATCGGGTGGGAAAATGCGGCAGTGGCAAAGGCCGAGATCCTGCGCGCGATGAAGCTCTATCAAGATCGCTTCCACCTGGGAGGCCTCTAGGCCCATGCGGGAGATCGTTCAGGGGCTGTGGTTGTTCGACGAGGTGCGCGAGGTCAACGTCTATCTCTGGCAGCGGCCCGACGGTCTGACACTGATTGACGCCGGCATGCCCTGGCACGCCTACCCCATTCTCACCGCGCTGGGCGATGCGGGCTACGGGCCGCGGGCCGTGGATCGCATCATCATTACCCATGCCGATTTCGATCATGTCGGCGGCCTGGCGCAGATTCGCGCCGCGACCGGCGCCGCGGTCATTGCTCACGCGGCGGAGGCGCCTGGCGTGTTGGGGCAGCGGGCGCGCGGCCTGGCGCCAACGGCCCTGGGCTACGCCATGACGCCGTTCTTCCGCCTGCTCGATCGCGTGATCTTCAAGTATCGCCCCAGCCCGGTCAACGACATGGTGCTCGACCGGCAGATGCTGGCCGAAGGTTTTCGAGTAGTCCATGCGCCCGGTCATGCGCCCGGACAGATTGCCCTGTATCATCCCGAACGAAAAATCCTGATTGGGGCCGATGCGCTGGCGCGGCGTCAGGGCCGGCTCGTTCCCCCCGTAGGTTTCTTGACACCCAGTCGCGTGCTGGCCGTGGAGACCATTCGCCAGCTTGCCAAACTGGACATCGAAGTTCTTTGCCTGGGACATGGAGAGCCGATTGTCGGCGCGGCCGGGGCGCAACTGCGCGCCTTCGCCGCCACCCTGTAAACAGGTAACTGCTGGGTCTGCCTGGAATTCAGACAGGATTCACAGGATTGACAGGATATTCGAACTCTCGCGCCGATAGTTTTGCACACCACAGAGCAAGAATCCTGTACATTCTGTTCATCCTGTCCAAATCGGCCTGCAGGGTGAGCAGTTACGTAAACAGACAGGGAGAGAATAATTTCATACGCAAAGAGGAGTCTATGGCAGACCAACCTGAAGTTTATCTGGTCAGCGCGGCGCGCACCCCGATTGGACGCTTTCAGGGTACGCTGAAAGATGTTCCGGCCGCGGTGTTGGGCGGTGTGGCCGTGCGGGCGGCTGTGGCGCGGGCGGGCATTGACCCGGCCCAGGTGGATGAAGTGCTGATGGGCCATGTGGTGCA
>JAYRVL010000251.1:0-7021 GCA_041918575.1 Anaerolineae bacterium
GATCCAGGGCGGCAGCGCGGTCAACACCGTGCCCGCGGCGGCTGAAATGCAGGTGGATGCGCGCGTGCGGCGTCTGGAAGATGCAGCCTGGGTCAATCAACAGGTCTATGCGCTGCGGCCGCACCTGCCGGGCGCCAGCCTGCAGATCAGCGGCGACGTAGACCGGCCGCCGATGGAGCGCCTGCCGGGCACGGTGCGCCTGTTCGAGCTGGCGCGGCGCCTGGGGCAGGAGATCGGCCTGGAGCTGGTCGAGCGGGCTGTGGGGGGGGCCAGCGATGGCAATTTCACCGCGGCGCTGGGCATTCCTACCCTGGATGGCCTGGGCGTGTGCGGCGACGGCGCGCATACCGATGAGGAATTTGTCTTGATCGAGCAACTGGCGCCGCGCGCGGCCGTTCTGGCGGGACTGCTGTTGAATGTGTAGGAAGACGGCGCATGAAAGCAGTGAATTATGACGACCAGGATCGAAGTGACTCTCCCTGACCAGACATTCTATCAGGCGGAAATTCTGGCCAGGCTGGTCAACCGCCAGGTGGCTGATTTGTTGGCCGATACCATCGTGATCTCCTACCTGTACTGACCGCACGTGACGACATGGTCAGGCCGATCAGCGAGTTAACCAATGGAGCCATAAGGCCACATAGCCATGAGCCACACCAAGATACCCGACGCCGTTCGTGCTCGCGTACGAGTATCTGCCGATAACCGCTGCGGCTATTGCCAAAGTCGCCAACGTTACGTACTGGGTCTGTTGGAGATCGAACACATCATCCCCACGGCCAAGGGCGGCGCCGATGCAGAAGACAATCTGTGGCTGGCCCGTCGTCTATGCAATAACGCCAAGAGGGCGCAGACACTGGCCCGCAATCCGATCACAAAGCGAATTGTTCGCCTCTGCGATCCTCGCCGACAAGACTGGTCGCGGCACTTCACCTGGAGCAAAGACGGTACCATCATCATCGGCAAGACGGCCTGCGGCGCGCTACCGTTATGGCATTGCAATTGAACCAACTGATCGCTGTGACCGTGCGACGCCAATGGGTGGCGGCAGGATGGCGCCCACCGGACCATGAAAAGAAGAAGTTGGCACGAGCGACGACGCGTGACTGAGTGGCAGGGCCGGCCACATCTCTTGGAGTGACCGGCCCTGTTGCTGTTGCGGAAACGACTCGCTCAGCGCGGCATGAACGGGAAGAACCAGGGCGGCGCCTGCGGCAGCGGGGTGATGCGCACGACGGGCAGACCGCCGGTGTCAGCCGCCACATAGGCCAGATCGTCCTGCACATCCACGCCGCGGGCCGAGCCGGGTGCGGCAAACAGGCCGGTGACCAACGGCTGCGCCGGATCGCTCACGTCCACGATCTGCAGGCCGCCGCTGCCGCAGGCCACGAAAGCCCAGGACTGCGCCAGGGCCAGGCTGTGGGAATTGCCCGGCAGCGGCATACTGGCCAGGCGTGAGGGCGCGGTGGGGCTAATGACCGCGGCTGTTTCCAGGCCGACCGTTTGCGCGATGTATGCGACGCCATCGCGCACACGCGCTTCGCCCGCGGCGCCGTCATACGGGTAGGTGGACAGCAGCAGAGGCGCGGCCGGATTCGCCAGGCTGAAGATGCGCAGCCCGCGTGGGGAGCGAAAATCGGCCACGTACATCATGTCGCCGATGATGTCCACGCTGCGCGCATCGCGCAGACCGAGCACGGCGACTAGCGTCGGCGTGGCCGGTTGGCTGACATCAATGACCGAGAAGCGTGGCCCGTCAGCCACATAGGCCAGGGTGTTGCTGATCGCCACGTCGAAGGCGTAGCCGGCCGTGTCGTAACTGCCCAGCAGGGTTGGCTGGCCGGGGTCGGTGACATCGAGAATCTGCAGGCCGCTGTCGCCGTCGGCCACATACGCGATGTGACCATCCAACGTGACGTTGTTCGGCGTGTCGGGCGTGTCGTAGAGGCCGAGCGGCGCCGGGTTGGCCGGATCGGTGATGTCCATGATCCACAGGTCGTCATCGGCATCGGCCAGGTAGGCGCGGGTTCCATCCACGCGTACGCGCCTGACCGCAGCCGGTAAATCGAACGCAGCGGTGCGGGCCGGCGCGGCCGGCTGCGACACATCCACAATGACCAGGTTTTGATCCTTGCCCGCAACGAAGGCGTGGCCGTTGCTCACCGTGACCGCGCTGCCAATGGCGGCATAGGCGTAGCTGCCTGCCAGCGTCGGCGCGGCGGCGTCCTGAACGTCAACCACCTGCAGCCCCTCTTGATCCGCGGCCAGGTAGGCGAACGCGCCGTCCACGGCAATCGCCTTGCTGGCGCCGGGAGTCAGCAGGTGGCCGATGCGCGCCGGCGCGGCCGGGTCGGTCACGTCGACGATCTCAAGGCCGTCCGCGCCCGCGGCCAGGTAGGCCAGGCCATTGATCACCGTGACCGCTTCCAGGTAGGCCGTGGATTGGTAGACGCCCACAAGGACAGGACTGGCCGGATTGCCCGCGTCGAGCAGCAGCATGCTTGTCCCGCGCAGCAGGTAGACCAGGGCGCCGACCGCCGCCACCTGGCGCGCCTGGCCTGGGTAGGCGCCCAACCAGGTCAGGTGATCGGCGCCCGTCAGGC
The DNA here is from genome assembly GCA_041918575.1 of Anaerolineae bacterium. Lineage (GTDB taxonomy): Bacteria > Chloroflexota > Anaerolineae > SSC4 > Amarolineaceae > Amarolinea. The sequence goes on from JAYRVL010000251.1 coordinate 2,604, forward strand.
CGATGATTTGCAGGCTGCCTGTGCTGTCTGTGGCGTAGATGCGGCCGGGCGCCAGGGCCAGCCGGCGAATATCGCCGCTGGTATCGAGTTTGCCGGCCAGGGTAGGGGCGGCGGGTGTGCTGACATCCAGCACCTGCACTCCGGCCTCGCCCAGCGCGACGATCAACAGACTGCCGCTGAGCTGCACGCTCTGCACCACGGCCGGCAGCGCGGCGCTCTGGCCGATTTGCTGCGGCGCAGCGGGGTTGGTGACATCGAACACCAGCACACGCGGCCCTACGCCGAGGTACACGTAAGGGCTGGAGGCATCGAGGGCATAGGTGGCGCCGCCGATCTGGCCGATCAACTCGGCGGCAACCGGCGGCAGCAAGGGCCTGGACCGCGGGGATGTTGGCTGAGTGAGAGGGGAAGCCAGTCCACGGTTGGTCCATGCGCCAACTATCAGAAGGGCAACGACGGCCCAGGGAACGAGAAAATTACGATGCATCTGAAAGCGCTTCTCCAAATCTGCAGATTTCTTATGTCGGGCTGATGGGTGTAAAATGGCGATCAATTCCGCAATCGAACCTCACTCTGCAGGATAGGGAGCACGGATACGCATGGAGATCACGATTCGCCGCCTTTCGACGTTCGAGGAGTACACGACCGCGGAGGAACTGCAGCAAATTTGCTGGCAGACCGACCCGATTGATGCGGTTCCGGCCCATCTGCTCTTGACCATTCAGAACGAGGCCGGGCTTGTGCTGGGCGCGTTCACGCCGCCAGGCGAGTTGATCGGTTTCGTCTTCGGTTTTCTGGGCCGTGAAGGCGACACGCTCAAGCACTGCTCGCACATGGCCGCGGTCCATCCGTATTATCGCGACCATAACCTGGGCTACCGCCTGAAACTGGCGCAGCGCAGCTTCATGCTGGAACAGGGGTTGGAGATCTGCACGTGGACCTACGATCCGCTGGAGGCGCGCAACGCGGTGCTCAACATTGCCAAGTTGGGGGCCACGGCGCGCATCTATAAGCGCAACATCTACGGCCAACGCCTGGGGGGTCTCAACGCGGCCCTGCCCACGGACCGCTTTCATGTGCGTTGGGAAGTTAAGAGCGATCGCGCGCTACACTGTGTGAATACGGGTCAACGCGTGATGGCGCCGATCGCCGGCCAGCCCGAGCAGATGCTGACGCGGGTCGTCATGCAAGGCGACCTGCCGCTCCTGGCCGCCACCGGACCGCTTCCTGCGGATGACATCATTGGCGTGCAAATTCCGGCCAGTTTCCAGCGCGTCAAGCGGGAGAATGTCGAGGCGGCCAGCCACTGGCGCCTGGGCGCCCGCGCCCTGTTCGAAAACGCCTTCCGCGCCGGTTACACCGTCGTCAACGTCACCGCCGATGCCGAGCATCCAGAATCGCTGGCGGTGTATACGTTGATGAGAGATTAGAGGTTGGAGATTAGAGATCGGAGATTAGAGATCGGAGATCAGGTACGTGGAAGGCGGGAGTTCTGTGGTCTCTGGTCTCCGCTCTCCGCTCTCCAACCCTCACGGCGGCCAGTTGGGCGCCAGGCCGCGCTGTTCACGGATGTAGATACGCAGCTTGGCGTAGGCGGGGCGCCAGTGCAGCTCGTCAATTTTGCTTGGCTTCATGATGGACCACCAGTATTGCTCCTGGGCCTCGGTCCAGTCCACATCCGGCATGTACACCACCACCATCAGGCCGATCCAGGGCTGCCAGTGGGTTTTGGCCCATTCGAAGGCCTGCACCAGGTAATCGCCCTGCTGCTCCTCGCTGACCGCGTGCCAGTGATAGGGCGAATCGGGCCGTGAATCGGTGCTCCAGCCAAACTCCAGGACAGCCACCTTCTTGTTGACGTCGCCGTATTTCACCATGATCTTGCGCAGGTCTTCGACGCGGCGGAAGGTGAAGAAACGCTCGCCGCCGTACTCCGCCTTGTTGCTGGCTGCTTCATCCGGGCTGATGTTGGGCGCGGCCCTGAAACCGGCCGCATGCACGCCGAGCACGTCGAAGTAACCCGCGCTGTTGCCGCCCATGGCCTGGTACATCTGCTCCAGGTATTTGTCATCGGGAATGGCCACATCGCAGCAGGAGCCGGTGGGCGTCAGACCGGCGGAAATAACCAGGGCCAACGGCGCGCCCTTCTTGACGCCCGCGTAGGCCGACTTGAGCAGGCGCGTATACTCGGCCGCGTTGGGCGGGCGGCAGCCCCATTCGCCGCCGCCATCGGGCCGGTTCAGGTTCGGTTCATTCCAGATCTGATAGGCCTGAATCTTCCACTTGTAGCGGTTGGCTACGGCAAACAGGAAATCCTCGAAGTCCTTGTAGTTGTCCGGCGGGCCATTGCACGGGAAGCCGCCGCCGGCCCACTTGGGCTGACTGTCCACACGCACAATGAGTTTGAGATTGTGCTCAAGCGCCTGCTGCACGATGCGGTCGGTCACGCTCCAGTCGAACTGGCCCTTGCCCGCGCCCTCGATCTCGCGCCAGGGGAAGTTCTGCTTGACCCAGGTGAACCCGGCGGCTTCGACCAGTCCCAGGTCGCGATCGGCAATCTCCGGTCGCCACCAGAGGAACGCCTGCACGCCGTAATCGGGCGATTTGAAACCACGCGTCGAATCGCCGTCGGCCGGGGGCTTGGTGGCAGTCGGTTTGACCGGCGCCGGCGTGGCTGTCGCCTGATTGGGCGCCTGGGTGGCTGTCGCTCCCGCGCCCGCGGTGGGGGTGGCGGTGGCCGGCGCCGGGGTGGCCGTCGGCGGCGCAGGCGTGGCGGTGGGCGGCAGGGGGGTGTTGGTCGCGGCCACGGTTGGCGTCTTCGTTGGCGTGGGGGTGGGCGCCGGCGTTGCCTGACCGCAGGCCGCCAGCAGCAGGGTAATCAATACGATTCCACTCAGCAGGCGCAGGAATCGTGGGTAATAGTTCGATGGCCTCATTTTTTGCTTACTACTTCTTTCCTCGATTACTTCGGCATGTTGCGCAGCGCATCGTAGGTGGGCGTGCCATAGATCTTGAACGCGCTTTGCTCGCCGGATTCGAAGTTCAGGTTCCACAGGAACATCGGCCCAACCCAGCCCCAGGAGCGGGCAAGCTCGTAGGCGCGCACGGTCCAGGCGGCCTGTTCGTCAGCCGTGTTGTCGGCCGCATACTCATAGCCGGAATGCGGACTGTTGGAAACGGCCCAGCCAAACTCAGTGGGCCAGATGCGCTTGGCGCCGTCGCCATTGGCTAACATGACATTGCGATAGCCTTCCATCGTGCCGCGGAAGCACCAGGAGTGGTGACGGTTGTCGAAGGGGCCGCGATAGATAGCGCCGGCATCGGAGACCGAGCGCCAATCGCCGTCCGGCGGGCAGTTGAAACCACTGGGGTGCGCGCCGATGGCATCGGAATAGCTGCGCAGCCCGGCGCGATACATGGCCGACAGATAAGCAACATCGTCCACGGCCAGTGGGGCCGGCGCGCCGGTGGGCGTCAGCGCGCCGCTAACCACGATCATGCCGGGGCAGGCGCCCTTGATGGCGCGGTAGGCCGCGGCCAGGAGCTGCACGTAACGGCCTGGATCAAGCGGTTCCCCGCCCCATTCGTACCACAGGTTTTGCTCGTTCCAGACCTCGATGGCCTGCACGCGGCCGCAGTAGCGGCTGGCAAAGCCGCGCACAAAGTTGGCGTAGGTACCCGGGTCGGCCGGCGGGCCTTCGACCTCGAAGTTGCTGTTGCCAGGCCGCGCCCACTGCGGCGCCTTGACGATGCTGGCGAGGATGCTCAGCCCGTTACCGTTGAACTGGCCGATCATGTCGTCCAGGCCGCCGAAATCCACCTGGCCCGGCTGCCCCTCGAAATCCTTCCAGGGAAGCTGGAATTTGATCCAGTTGAAACCCATGTTCTTGACTGCGCCGATGATGAAGCCCTTGTCCGCGCTGGTCTCTACCTGGATGCCATAGCCAAAGAAGCCGGCCGCGCGCACGTTGGGCGCGGGCGCGGAGAGGGTGGCGCGTTTGACCGTCGTCGTTGGCGGCGGCGCGGGCGCGGTCGCTTCCGGCGTCGCGCTCAGGTCTCCGCTGGTCTTGACGTAGGCCGCGCTGATCCAGCCCTGCTTGTCGCCGGTGGTGCAGCAAACCTTGAGCCAGGTGGCGCCCTTGTTCTTGCCGATCACTTCCAGCGAACGGCCAAGCGTGACGCGGCCCAGGATCGTGTAGGCGGTGGAGGGGCCGGAGCGGATATTGACCACATCGCCGGTGACGGTGGCGGTGGGGCCAGGGGCCAGGGCGGGGCTGACGGCTGGGGCCGATTGGGGAAGCGCGGCCAATGAGACGGCCGGGAGCGCGGTGAGCAAAATCAGTGTGAGCAACAGGGCACGACGCAGCACGAACAGACGAGACATTGGGTCCTCCTCACGAGAGACTGAGAGACTGAGA
>JAYRVL010000252.1:0-4021 GCA_041918575.1 Anaerolineae bacterium
CGCGGTCAGGCACGGCCCATGCGATTCGCCCGCGGTCAAGAATCGTAACATCCTGCTTCTCCCGTAACTGCTCACCCTGCAAGTTGATTTGACAGGATGAACAGGATGTACAGGATTCTTGCTCTGTGGTGTGCAAAACTATCGGCACGAGAGTTCGAATATCCTGTCAATCCTGTGAATCCTGTCTGAATTCCAGGCAGACCCAGCAGTTACCCCGACGGCGTTGGCCGCAGGGGCTGCTGAGCCTTGCGCTGGCCCTGCTGCTGCTCTCATGCCAGGCCGCGCCGACCCCACCGGTGATTGCGCCAGACCCGTTCGCGTCGAACCCCAGGGCCACGCCGATCAGTGCGGCCGGAGCGCCCGCCCAGGGCAGTACAGCGAACGAGCAGCCGCCGTCCACGTGGCAGATCTACGCCAGCGCGGAGCTGAGCATCACCTTGACCTATCCCGCGCACTGGCGCCCGGCCGCCTCTGACGATATCGCGCTTTTCCGCGGGGAAGACGGCTTTTTCGGCCTGAGCGCCGCGCACATGGTCGCGGAGACCGCCGAAGCGGTGTGTGCGGAGTGGGTGCAGCGCGATCCCAACCCGCGCCCCATCAGTCAGCCGCCGATCGAACCTCTGCAGGTGGCTGGGCAGCCGGCCTGCCTGATTCTGCCGACGGACGATCAGTCACAGCCGGATGGCGAGGCATTGTTGTTCGTGCAGTATCCCCGGGCCTATGAGCACAGCCGCACCCTGATCCTGATCGCCGACATGGCGCACATCCGCCAGATCGCCGCGTCGCTGCGCTTTGCCCTGCCGCCCCAAACGCTCGATTCGCTGCGCGGCGCGTTGACTTACGTGGAGCTGGACATCTTCTCCGGTCGCCCGAATCCAGTCTGGTCCTTGCCCGACGCACAGCGCCAAGAACTGCTCACGCGGCTGGCGGGCCTCTCGCCAGGCGCGCCTGCGCCTTATCCGGGTCGCCTGGGGTATCGCGGGCTGCTGGTGCATTTCAATCTGCCGCCCTACGGTATGCCGGAGACGATCCAGATTTTTCAGCGCACGGTCTGCTACGAACTGGGAGGGACAAGGACGTGCCGGGTTGATCCTGGCCGAGGCATCGAGCGTTGGCTGCTGGAAACGGCCGACCGATCGCAGGTGGACGTCGAGCTGCTGGATGGCATTCTGGGCGAGATGAGCGCTGTCGCCACCGTTGAGGCCAGCGCTCAGCCCAAGACCAGGTCATACGCATCGCCGGACGAGCAGTGGCGCGTGGACATCAAGGCCATTGCCTGCGTCCCCACCGCGGACGGCGGCGCCAATGCGTACGAAACGCTCAGCCTGGTCCGCAGCGATGGCACGGGCGCAGCCGTCGTGGACAGCCAGTTGATCAACTGCGGCGGACTGGGCGCCTACGGATTGGGCGGCCTCTTCTGGTCGCCCAACAGCCGCTATTTCTACTACACCACGGCCAGGGAAGGCGTTCCCGATGGCTGCGGCTATTGGCAGCCTCCAGTCTGGCGCCTGGACATTACATCGGGTGCAATCCAGGAACTGGGCGGCGGATCGCGTTCGCCCGATGGCACGAAATTCACCGCCTGGCTGAACCAGGAGTTGGTACTGTGGGACATTGACGGGGGCGAGCTGGGACGCTGGCCGGCGGTCGCTCCCGACGCCGCGCTGACAGCGCTCGCCTGGTTGCCTGACAGCCGGGCCGTGGCCTACCTGTTGGCGCCATCGCCTTGCGCGCCGCATTCGGCAGGCAAGTCGTACGTCGTCAGCATCAACGCGGCGGACCTCAGCCAGTCCGTGCTGCTCGCAACCGACACCCCCACCTTCATCGGTTTGGAGTGGAAGACTGCCAACGTGATCAGGCTGTTCGATGACGAGGACAAATCATGGCTCCTCGACGGGAACGGCTTGAAAGTGGAGACGACGCCGTGACGGCGCACACCCATCTCGAGGCCGAAAGCCGCTTACCTCGCGACCTCGTGCGCTCACTCGCCGACCTGCTCCAACACCTTGACGTTGGGCAGATCCAGACGCCGGAAATCTGGTGCGGCTGGTGTATCGCGCCCGTGTCAGGCGGCGCCAACAATCTGCTTTTCCGCGTAACTGGAGATGCAGGTGACTACGCGGTTAAGTTCACGGTGCGTGATGCGCGTGATCGCGCCGGTCGCGAGTATGCCGCGCTGAGTGCGTTGCGCCAGGCGGGTCTGGACATAGCGCCTCGGCCGATCTGGCTCGATCGGGAGCGCCACGCGCAGCCGGTTGTAGTACAGACGTGGCTGAACGGCGAAGCGCTCTCTAGACCGCCCCAGACCGACGCCGAATGGGCGGCATTGCTGGACCACTACGGCGCTATTCACTCCGTCACGCCACAGCGGACAACGGTGCCGTTGGCCAGCGGCTACGTCAATGTCTCCAGCGGCGAGGCCGGCAAGGCGATGGTGCATGAGCATGCCCGCATGCTTCCGCTGGAGGTCCGGCCAGCGTCGCTGCGAGAGATCCTGGCCTGGCTTGACGGCTGGTCGCCGCCCACGTGGCCGACTCCACCGCGCACGTTGGTTCGAGTTGACGGGAACTGGCGCAATTTCGTAGCCTGTGGCGATGCCCTGGCATCGGTGGACTGGGAATATAGCGGCTGGGGCGATCCCGCCTTCGAACTGAGTGAGCTTGCGTTACACCCCGCCTACGACGGCGTGCCACAAGAGCGCTGGGAGCAGTTCCTGATGGACTACGCCCGGCGGCACAACGACCCAACCGTGAACCTACGCGTTCGGACCTACACGACGATCATGCTGGTCTGGTGGTTGGTACGCTGGACGCGTTACCTGTACGAAGTACCGCGTGGGATGGATGCCAGACTGGTCAGTCGGCCGGCTGGTTGGCTTGCGGAAGTCGAACGGCAATATGGCCGTTACCTGGCACGGACTGAGCAGATCAACTTCTGACAGGAGGAGCACCCATGGCGCCGCCTAACATTCAAGAGAGCAACCGCCGCCTGTGGGATGAGTTGGCCGGACAGGCCGCGGCCGATCTGCCGGCGACAGGCGCGGAGGCCCTCGACGGCCTGAGCGCGCTGGAGCTGGCGGAGGTTGGGCCGGTGACGGGCAAGCGCCTGCTGCATCTGCAATGTCACCTGGGATTGGCCGCGCTGGGCTGGGCGCGGCGGGGCGCGCAGGTCACCGGCGTGGATTTCTCCACGACGGCCATCGCCGCGGCGCAGCGCCTGAGCCGCACGCTGCACCTGCCGGCCACCTTCCTGGCCGCGGACCTCTACGATCTGCCGGGCCTCTTGCCAGGCGCGTTCGACATCGTCACCAGCTCCTTCGGCGTCCTGAGCTGGCTGCCCGACCTGCCCGCCTGGGCCGAGATCATCGCCTCGTACCTGCAACCCGGCGGCTTCTTCTACCTGGCCGAATTCCATCCCCTGGGCCGCGTCTTCCGCGAGGATGCGCGCCGCGTACGGGACCTGCGCCTGGCCTACTCCTACTTCACTACGCCGGAGCCGCAGGCCTGGGAAATCGCCAGCCCGGACAGCGGTCGGCCCCTGGACGCCACGCGCAGCTTCGAGTGGAATCACAGCCTGGGCGAAATCGTCACTGCGCTGGCGGCCGCGGGCCTGCGCCTGGAGTTCCTGCACGAATTCCCCTTCTGCACCGAACAACTGCTGCCCTGCCTGGTGCAAGGCCCGGACCACTGGTGGCGCCTGCCCGATCATGACGGCAGCCTGCCGCTGATGTTCTCGTTGAAAGCGGCGCGGCGGTGAAGTTGAACAAACTGTCACCTGGCGGAGGGGCGTTTTCATCGGAATTTCATCTTGACCACGTATACTCGCCGGACGGGCACAGATTATGCAAGGCGTCTTTGCTCCCCGTCGTAACTGCTCAGGCGGCCCCCCCTGCCCCCCAATCCTGGGGGGAAAAGCATTCGGCCCCCCCAGGATTGGGGGGCAAGGCGTCTTTGCTCCCCGTCGTAACTGCTCAGGCGGTCCCCCTGCCCCCCAATCCTGGGGGGAAAAGCATTCGGCCCCC
>JAYRVL010000253.1:0-5497 GCA_041918575.1 Anaerolineae bacterium
GCGGTGGTCAGCGCCGATTTTGGCTATCGCCGCGCCAGCGTGACCGTCGGCGGTTTTGCCTGGTTGGACAGCAACGGCAACGGCGTCTACAACACGGGCGAGCAGATGATGAACAACGTCAATCTGCGCATCACCAACAGCGGCGGCGCCACGATGGGCGATGTGATCACCGGGCCGACGGGCGGCTTTGCCAGCGGCTTGTACAGCCTGGGCAACCTGGCCGCGGGGCAGTACACCGTCACCTTCCTGGCTGGCCCGCCGGGTTACTCCCTGATTGGGCCGGCCAGTCTGAACACCGCGTACCTGGCGCTTGGACAGAGCGATCTCAATCTCAATTTCCCGTTCATCAACCCCACGACGGTGCAGGTCGTTGACTTGGCTGCCTGGCAGTTGGCCGATGGCCGCGTGAGGGTGACCTGGCAGACCGCGGCCGGCGCGGCCGGGTTGGAATTCCACCTCTGGCGCGCGACCAGCGCGGACGGCGTCTACCAGCGGCTGACCAGCGCACCCATCGCCAGCCAGGAGATTGGCGGCGCCAGCTACGAATGGGTGGATGAGACGGCCGTCGCAGGCAAGGTCTACTTCTACCGCCTGGAGGCGCTGCCCTCCGGTCAGATGATCGGGCCTGTGTCGGCGCGGCTGTGGGGCATGCAGCTCTTCGTGCCCCTGATGCGCATCGGCGGTTGGTGAACATGCAAGAAACAGGAAGTCCTGTAAGGAAATTGTAAGGTTAATAGGGTATACATTTCATAGGGACTGGATTTATACTAAACATCAGTAGTCGCGCGACTGCGCTTCTGCCTTGCCCTCCGCTAATTTTCAGAGCTGGCGATTCTCTGTGGCAGTGGGAGTTCACTGTCATAGAATGGGACCAGGAAAATAATTATCAAGGCCGAAGCTGCCTCATTTGACACCCCTCTGACACCCCTCTCATCAATGCAAACACAAGTGACGGAGCTTTGGTAGTCGGTGTAACCTGGTGTCGAACGGAATACCGGGAAATCAAAGGAGTCATTTGTGTACAACATGAGGAACAACCATCACTGGTTGGAATTCAGCGCGGGTCTGATTCTGCTGATTTGGGCGGGATTGGGCCTGGGGAGTGCGAGGATCGCGCAAGCCGCCCCGGCAGCGAGCGGCGTGCAGTGGATCATCGAGGCGTGGCCCTCCGCCGACTGCAGCGGCTGGTCGGTGAACTTCGTGGGCTGGAATTCCACGGCCGAATCATGGCGTGTCAAGGTGGATAGCACGATTATTGCCACCGGTACGACCCATGGCAACGAAACGGTGCAAGGGACGTGGTCCGGCTCGATTGATCTGTCCGTCCATCACAGTTTTCGTGTGGAAATCTACGAAAACGGCAACTGGTTGGGGCGCGATGACAGCGACGGCTTTGGTCCCTGCACAGCCACCGCAACTCCAACCAAGACCAAAACTCCAACCCCAACACCGACCAAAACCCCAACCCCAACACCGACCAAAACCCCAACCCCAACACCGACCAAAACCAGAACCCCCACCGCAACCCCAACTTCACCGAACACGGCAACGCCCACAGCAACACCGGTGGGTTTCTGTCCGTCTGGACTGTTGACCAATCCGAGCTTCGAGATCGTGAACGGGTCCGGTTTTCCTACCGGCTGGACGCTGGAAAGCGGCGAGGCTTCGACCACGACCTACCTGCCCAATGAGCCAGACGGCGCGCGTATCGGTTGGTCGCATTACAGCAGCGGCCAGTCCGGCGTGCTCTCTCAACAGGTCGCGGCCACGGCCGGCGTTACGTACAACATGACCTTCTACGCCGGGTCGCATGAACCAAGTTGGAAGACCACCCTCGCGATCCGCTTCTACAACGCTGGAGGCACAGAAATTGGCACGGCTGCCGTCCATACCGTTATTTGGGACATGGAGAGCAGCGGGTCGAACCCCAGTCTCGGCGGCCCCTACACGCTCAGCGCCGCCGCGCCGGCCAACGCCGCCTACCTGAAGGTCATCTTACGCGATACCGACAGCTCCGGCAACGCCTACACCAAGGCCGACGCCATGTGTCTTACCCAATCAGCGCCCACCGCCACGCCGACCCCAACTTCGACGCCGACGGCTACGCCTACCAAAACCCCGACAGCGACGCCCACAGCGACGCCCACAGCGACGCCCACAGCCACGCCCACAGCCACGCCCACAGCCACGCCCACAAATACCCCAACGCCGTTGCCTGGCGCGATTGGCGACTTCGTCTGGTACGACAGCGATTACGATGGCATCGAGGATGTGGGCGAGCCGGGCATCCCGAACGTGACGATGGCGCTCTATCGCGACACCGATGGCAGCGGCACGCTGACCGCCGGCGACACCCTGGCGGCGACCACCACCACCGATGCGGATGGCGGCTATCTGTTCAACAACCTGCCGCCGGCCACCTACTTCGTGGATGTGACCGACGCCAACAACGTGCTGGCCGGGCTGACCCATGTCATCGCCAACCAGAGCCAGCCCGACCCGACAGGCGCGATCGTGCTGGGCGCCGGTGAGGTCTACAAGGACGCCGACTTCGGCTACTACCAGGCGCCGACCCCCGGCTACGCCATCATCGGCGACACCGTCTGGTACGACGACAACAGCGACGGCATCCAGCAGCCGGGCGAGCCGGGCATCCCGAACATCCAGGTCTGCGCGACGCCCACAGGCGGCGGCGCTTCCATCTGCGATACCACCGACAGCAACGGTCATTACTTGATCGAAGTACCGGCTGGCTCCTACAGCGTGGCGCCAATCAACCCGCCCGCGAATTACCTCGCAACCACGCCGGTCCCGCACCTGCTGACCGTGCAGATTGGCGAACAGTATCTCGACGCGGACTTCGGTTATGACGACAAGAGCGGCATCCCGCTGCTGGGCACGATTGGCGACCTGGTCTTCCTGGATGCCAACAAGGACGGCGTCTGCAACAGCGGCGACAGCGCCCTCTCCGGCGTCAGCGTGGATCTGATCCGCGACAGCAACGCCAACAACGCCTGGGACGCGGGCGAGCCGATCATCGCCACCGTCACCACCGTGGGCGGTTCGGCCTGCGGTACAGGCAACTACCTGTTCAGCGGCGTGCCGGGCGGTCGCTACCTGGCGCATGTCAGCGACACCAACGCGGTGCTGTTCGACTACACCAAGTCGCCGTTGGGCGCGGCGGGTGTGAACAACAACAACCAGGCTGACCCCTACGCCATCAACCTGGCGCCAGGCGGCAGCAACACAACGGCCGACTTCGGCTACTATCCGCTCGATCGCACGAACATCGGCGTCATCGGCAACCAGGTCTGGACCGAAGAAGACTACGACGGCCTGTTCGTCGCCAACGGCAGCGATGTCGGTCAGGCGGGCGTGACGGTGGAACTGCTGCAGAACAGCGTGGTCATCGCCACGACGACGACCGGCGCCAGCGGCGACTACGCCTTCGTCAGTCTGCCCGGCGGCACGTACCAGGTGCGCGTCAGCGACAGCTTCGGCGTGCTGGCCGGCTACGTGGTGACGCTGCTCGGGCCGAACCAGGGCCAGGACAACAACAACCAGGCGCAGGCCTACCAGGTGGCGCTGCCGCAGGGCGGCTACAACCTGACGGCCGACTTTGGTTACATCAAGCTCGGCGCGATCGGCGACTTCGTCTGGTACGACAAGGATCACGACGGCATCGAGGATGTGGGCGAGCCGGGCATCCCGAACGTCACCGTCGCGCTCTATCGCGACGATGACAGCAACGGCGTGCTGAGCGGCGGCGACGCGCTGGTGGGTACCCTGACCACCGATGCGGACGGCGGCTACCTGTTCAACAACCTGCCGCCCGCCACCTACTTCGTGGATGTGACCGACGCCAACAACGTGCTGGCCGGGCTGACGCATGTCATCGCCAACCAGAGCCAGCCTGACCCGACCGGCGCGATCGTGCTGGGCGCCGGCGATGTCTACAAGGATGCGGACTTCGGCTACTACCAGACGCCGACGACGGGCAAGGCCATCATCGGCGACACCGTCTGGTACGATGACAACGGCGACGGCGTGCAGCAGCCGGGCGAACCGGGCATCCCCAATGTCCAGGTCTGTGCGACGCCGATGGCCGGCGGCGCAGCCATCTGTGACACCACCGACAGCAACGGTCATTACCTGATCGAAGTGCCGGCCGGCTCCTACAGCGTCGCGCCGATCAACCCGCCGCTGGGCTACAGCCCCACGACGCCGACGCCGCACAGCCCGGTCGTGGTTCTGGCCGGCGATCAGTATCTGAAGGCCGACTTCGGCTATGACGACACCGGCAACAACCTGCTGGGCACGATCGGCAACCTGGTCTTCCTGGATGCGAACGAGGATGGGGTGTACAACGGTAGCGACACGCCGTTCGCGGGCGTCAGCGTGGACCTGATCCGCGACAGCAATGCGAACAGCACCTGGGACGCGGGCGAGCCGATCATCGCGACCGTGACCACCGCCAGCAGCCTGGATGCCGACATCGGCAACTACCTGTTCAGCGGCTTGCCCGCTGGACGCTACCTGGTGCATGTCAGCGACACCAACGGGGTGCTCTACGGCTACAGCAAGTCGCCGCTGGGCGCGGCCGGGGTGAACAACAACAACCAGGCCGACCCCTATGCGGTGATCCTGCCGGTGGGCGGCGACAATCTGACGGCCGACTTCGGCTACCACCTGACCGACCGCCCCATGGGCGCCATCGGCAACCAGGTCTGGATCGAGAAGGACAACAACGGCTTGTTCGCGGTGATCAGCGGCGATTACGGCCAGCATGGCGTGACGGTGCAACTGCGCCAGGGCGGCGTGGTGATCGCAACCACAACCACGGGCGCCAGCGGCGACTACGTCTTCGTCGGTCTGCAGGCCGGCAGCTATGAGGTGCGCGTGAGCGACGCCTTCGGTGTGCTGACCGGCTATGCGCCCACGGTGTTAGGTCCCAACCCCGGCCAGGACAACAACAACCAGGCGCAGCCCTATGCGGTGAACCTGGCGCAGGGTCAGTTCAACCCGACCGCGGACTTCGGTTACTTCCCTGGCCCGACCGTGTTGAAGGACAGCACCATCGGCAACCTGGTGTGGGTGGACCGCAACGCAGATGGACTGTACCAGGGCGGCGAGCCGGGCATCGGCAATGTCACCGTGGAACTGTGGTTCGACGTCAACGGCAACTGCACTCGCGATCAGTTCGACTTCCTGGTGGACACCAAACTGACGAGCAGCAGCATCGTGCTGGGCGGCAACTACCGCTTCAGCGGCGAATTCCCCACCGGCAACTACGTGGTAATCATAACCGACGCCAACCAGGTGCTGACCAGCTACACCAAGTCCAGCGGCCCCAATCCGGGTCAGGACAACAACAGCCAGGTCAACCCGTACTGCATCCAGAACTTCAACCCGACCGGGGTGGGGGACACCAACCTGACGGCTGACTTCGGCTACTGGCAGCCGGTGACAGTGGGCGACTTCACCTGGGTGGACACCA
>JAYRVL010000254.1:0-3510 GCA_041918575.1 Anaerolineae bacterium
GCTTTCCTTTGCGGCAGCCGGACAGGGCGATGAGGCCGGTCGTGCAGCCGGTCAGTTCCGAGATGGGCAACGCGGCCTGCCCCTTCGGCGCGTTGCCCCGCGCGCGGCTGATGAGGTAGCACAGGTTGTGCCAGCCGGCCTGGGACTCGACGAGCAGCGTCAGATGGTGGGTGTCGTCGGGTCGGTCGTCGTCGAACAGCGTCAGTTCCGCGCCCAGGATGGGCTGGATGCCCTGCTCGCGGGCGGCGCCCAGGAAGCGTGGGGCGGCGTAGACGGCATCGTGGTCGGTCAGGGCCAGGGCGGGCATGTCCAGCGCGGCGGCGCGGGCAGCCAACTCTTCCGGATGGCTGGCCCCGTCCAGCAGGCTGTGGTTCGAGTGGCAGTGGAGTTCGGCGTACATGAGAGGCAGAGCTCACGCAAAGAACGCGAAGGAGACAAAGGGCGCAAAGAGAAGATAAAACGCTTTTCTTGGCGCTCTTTGCGGCTTTGCGTGAGCTATTTCTTCAGTCGTAGAGGCGCTGGAGATGCCATGTGTCTGTCTGGAGGTCACGGTAGATGATGAGTAGCAGGCCGGTGGTCGTGGTCAGCTTGAAGTAGTCGCGCGCGACCGGCTCGCCACGCCACCACTCCGCACTGACGCGCCAGCGCTTGGCGATCTCACTGACGGGGTGGGTCTGTCCTTGCCAGGTGATGCGGTCGGGTACGTCTGAACCGTTCTGGAAGACAACGATGGGCGTTCCTTCAGGCCAGAGCCGGGTCATACATGAGTGTCTCTAGTTGAAAGCGCCGTTCGGGCAGGGGATGGTCGCGCTCGGTCAGGACCGGGCGGTAGAAGGCGCAGGTTTTGTATTTGGCGATGAGATTCTGCATGGCCTGGTAAAGCGGGGAGGAATCGCCCGGTCGGTCGAACAGCGTCAACTGGTAGGCGGTTGCCGGCGTCAGGTCGGTGGCCGTGATGGCAATGGCGACAACTCCGCAGGTGTGCTCGACGTTTGCAGCCATCTCTCTCAGAGCGGCGGCCAGCGGCTCCGCGCCGGCTGTAGGACGACGCAGGGTGAGGCATTGTTGATGGCTGCGGCCGTCCTCTGTTTCCAGGGTCAGGTGAAGCGTGCGCCCCTCCGTGGTGGTTGCCTGTAGACGGCCCGCCAACTCGTCAGCTATTTGGGTCAGGATGCTTGCCATCGCGTGGCTGTTAGTAAGAGTCTCGTCGAAGCGCCGCCACACCTCTTCTTGCTCCTCGGCCGGCTGAGGACGCAGAGGGTCGTCAGCTTCGCCCCGCGCCAGCCGGTAGGGCGTTTCGATGTCCGGGCCGAACTGCTCGCGCAGAGCGGGGAGCGGCAAGTGGGCCAACTGGCCCAACGTGTGGATGCCCATGAGATTCAGCCGGCGGGCGGTCTCCTTGCACAGCGACAGGAAGCCAAGCGGCCGGGCAGACAGGAACTCGGCCGCGCCGCCGGCGGCCACCGGCAGCAGGTGACTGGGCCGGCAGACGGCCGCGGCCACCTCGGCGGCAAACTTGCCGGCCGCCAGGCCGATGGCCGGAGCAAACCGCGTCTCTTGTCGTACCTGCCGGCCCATCTCCTGGACGAAGGGCACGGCCTCGGCCACGGGCAGGCCATCCAGGTCGAGGCAGTAGCGGGCGGGCAGGTAGTGGGCGTGCGCTGTGGCCCCGAGGGTCGAGTCGGGAAAGGAGTGCCACAACTCCTGCGGCTCGATGTCGGGCGAGAAGTCGGCCAGCACGTCCACGATCTCGGCCGAGACCTGGGCATAGCGCGGCGCGGCGGCCGGCAGGAAGTGGGCGCTGGGCGACAGGAGTTGCACCAGCCGCAGCGACATGCCGGGCCGCACCCCGCGACTGGCCGCCTCCTGGGAGTAGGCGTAGACCGGCCGCGCCTCCCACGGCTGGCCGCCCACCGCCAGCGGCTCGTCGCCGTGGTCGTGGCCGGCGCGCCGCTCCACAGCAGCCACGAAGTAGGGGACGCTCAGGCAGGCGATCATGCGCTGTCTCCGTGAACGGTTCCGTTGAAGGTGATGGTGATGCGCACTTCCTGTCCCGCCGCCCCCAGCTTGTTCTTGAGCACCAGCACGTCGGCCTCATAGCCGCGCACGTCCTGCCGCCTGTGGAGCCAGCGCGCCCGCTGGATGAGCAGGCGCAGCGAGGCGTAGTGGGGCAGGGCCATATGTCGCGGGTAGGCGGCCAGCGGTTGCTCGCCGTCGGAGCGCAGGGAGGTGACGAACAGCAGCGCGCAGCCACTCCGGCTCAGGGGAGCCAGCAGCCGGCCGAGCGCCGCGGAGAGGCGCTGTTGCTGTTCTGGTTCGAGTGGGGGATGGAGAGGCATGTCGAATACGAGCAGGTCAATGCCGCCACTCGTGGCGAAGTCGGGCAGCATGGCGATGGCTTGCTGCACGTTGTAAGGACGCACCACCATCAGGCGGTGGAGATCCACGCCGCAGCGGTGGGCATAGTCCGGGTCGAAGGTGCGGCCCACGTCCAGGTAGACGGCCGCGCCTCCGTTCGCCTGGGCCTGGGCGGCGACCTTCAGCGCCAGTGTCGCCGCGCCTGCGGTGGGGATGCCGATGATCTCGGCGATGCGGCCGCGCGGCAGACCGCCGGCGCCCAGCGCCGCATCCAACGTGGGAAAGCCGGTGGAGATGATGGGCGGCGCATCCCCGCGCGGCGAACGGTTAATGGCTCGTAGCCCAAAGCGATTCTGCAGGTCGGTGACGGTCTTTTCCAGCCGTCGCTTACGGTCATCATCCGCCGCCACGTTGCTTGCCCTCGTGTTCCTTCTCGTGCTCTATCATAGAACAAAAGTTCGGTGAGTGGAACTGGGTGAAGGTGCGAGAAGGCGTGAAGGAGGCGTGAATTCTGGAGTGGCTTGCCTGTCTCTTTCGATGTTGCGTGTGACGAGGGTCGCCGTGTCCAACGATTCAGCGGCCGGTTGTCCTAGTAGGAACCATTGATATCAGAATGGATATGAACCCATGTACCGCGCCTATGCCGTGAAACCTTAAGAAATTCGCAAAACAACCCGCCGTTTACACTTCCGCCACAGGTGGCTTGCTTAGATGCAGGAGGTGAATTTCAAGGAACCGCCCAGATCACTGTGCCCGGCTGCACGCTACAGTGGTGCAGAACTATATATCTCGGAGGCGAATTTCGCTTGATCCGGCTTGATATGGCGATGTGCTGAAAACGGGCACTTGGGGCGGCGGGGAGAAATCCCAATCGAGGCATACCGACTAAAGGTTGATACTCTCAAAGGAACCATTGACAGGACCGCAAGCTGCCCAGCCCTTGGTGGAGAAATCTCATAATAATGCGGCTGGGCAAGATCACCCGGTTTGTATGCATAGAACAGCCGTGCTATAATGATTGCAATTACACAACAGCTATACGGTGATGGTCACATATCCACCCCCTTCCTGGATATTGCCCAAGATGCCATCCCGCAATGCGAAGATCCGAAACCTCAATGAGCCCATGACTTTAGCCCAAATAGAATTGTA
>JAYRVL010000255.1:0-6096 GCA_041918575.1 Anaerolineae bacterium
ATCACGACCGAAGGGGCTGACGCGCACATAGATGCGCTGGCCGAAAAATACACGGGCGCCGGTCGTCGCTTCAACCACCAGCCCGGCGAGGTGCGCGTGATCTACAAGATCAAACCAGAACATGTCCACGCGTCGGGGTGACCCGACGCCCGCCGAGGAACCGATCATTCCATGTCTTCGGTGTCCTCTTTTTTCGGCTGCGGCGGCAGGCGCCGGTAGAGGTAGGTTAGCTCCAGCAGGCGGTTGCCCAGTTCTGCGGTCAAATCAGCGGTCTGGTAACGCCAGCCCCAATTGCCGCTGGGACGGCCGGGGAAATTCATGCGCGCCTCGGAATCGAGACTGAGCAGGTCTTGCAGCGGCGCCAGCGCCATGTCGGCCACCGAGGCCCAGGCTGTGCGGATGAAATCCCAGGCGATGTCATCGCCGCTGCGCGCCAGGTAACGTCGGGCAAAGTCGCGTTCGCTTACGGTGGAACTGTGCCGATACCAGCCCACGCTGGTGTCGTTGTCGTGAGTGCCGGTGTAGACAACGGTGTTATGCACGTAGTTGTGCGGCAGGAAGGGGTCCTCCGGACCGGCGCTGAAGCCAAACTGCACGATGCGCATGCCGGGCAGATCGAAATCGTCGCGCAGCGCGCGCACTTCCGGCGTGATGAACCCCAGGTCTTCGGCGATGATGGGCAGGTCGCCCAGGCGTGTGCGCACTGTCTTGAAAAGCTCAACGCCCGGCGCCTTGCGCCACTCGCCGTTGACGGCCGTCGGTTCGCCAAATGGCACCGCCCAGTAGGCCTCGAAACCGCGGAAATGATCAATGCGAACAATGTCCACCATGCGCAGGGTGGCTTGGATGCGCGCCAACCACCAATCGAAATCGCGCGCCTGCATGACATCCCAGCGATAGAGCGGATTGCCCCAGAGCTGGCCGGTCTCGCTGAAATAGTCGGGCGGCACACCGGCCACAATCTCAGGCAGGCCATTCTCATCGAAATAGAACAGATCCGGGTTGGCCCAGGCGTCGGCGCTGTCATAGGCCACGAAGATGGGAATGTCGCCAATGATGCGAATACCCTGGGCGTTGGCCGCGGCCTTGACCGCGTCCCACTGCTGGAAGAAGAGGTGCTGCATAAATTTTTGCAGCGCCACCTGGTCGGCCGCGCGTGTGCGCCAGGCGGCCAGGGCCGCGGGTTGTCGCGTGGCAATGTCACGCGGCCAGGTGCTCCAATTGGCGCCGCCATGCGCGCTCTTGACCGCCATGAACAGCGCGTAATCGTCGAGCCAGGCGGCGTTTTCAACGCACCACGCGTCGAACGCGGCGCGATCGGCGGCCGTGGCCCGCGCCCGGAAATGGCCAAAAGCCGTGGCGAGCAGGCCCATCTTCCAGGTGATGACCCCGCCAAAATCAATGGACTGGGCCGGGAACGCCGGCACATCCGCCAGATCATCGGCGTCGAGCAGACCGGCCGCCAGCAGGCGATCGGGGCTGATCAGGAGCGGGTTGCCGGCAAAGGCCGAGAAGCACTGATAGGGTGAGTCGCCGTAGCCGGTGGGGCCGAGAGGAAAAACCTGCCAGAGCTGCTGGCCATGCCGGGTCAGGAACTCGATCCATTCGGCGGCAGCATCGCCCAGGTCGCCGATGCCATAGGGGCCGGGGAAGGACGTTGGGTGCAACAAGATGCCACTAGAACGCGGAAAACGCATAGATCAAACCTCACTGCGGGTAAGAATTCACATCAAGACGATGTATTCTAGCACAGCGTAAAGCAAAGTCAATCTGACGTGGAACTCGGTTCCAACATAACGGTCGAACTGAACGCACAGGGGGAAATGATTGGCATTGAGATTTTGGAGGCCAGCCATTTCATCCGAGATTCGATTATGGAGTCGGTGCAGGCAAGAGTATTGCGTATTGCCGATTATGACGCGCTGGCGACTGCTGCGAGTGTTCCTGCTGTTGGAGCGGAGGCTTACGCGTAGCATTGGCCGGCGGGGCAGGTCAAACGTCTCCAGTTTCGTGGCGGCCAGGCTGGTCAGTCACGCGGGGTTTGGCCTCTGGCCGCGTGGTCATGACCAGGAGAAAGCCGGCGAACATAATGATCGCGCCGAGAAGTTCGCTGAGATAGAGGAAGGCGGGACGGCCCAGGCGGGTGAAGACGCCGCCGAGCGCAGGCATCAGGCCGCCGGCCGCAATGAGCACATTGCCGATGACCCGGTTGCGCAGCACTCGTTTGCGGCCAAAGAGCCAGGCCGAATAGAGGGCACCGCCGATCAGGCCAATGGCGCCGTAGATGTTGAAGGGAATGGTGAGCAGCCGCGCGCCGCCCGGCGGCATGATCTGCTTGTATTGCACGCTGACAGGTGTGGTCGCGGAAAACGCGGCGCTGTCCAGCGGGGTGGCAAAGACGCGCCAGACCGCATAAACCGAACCGAGCGCCAGCAGAGCCATGAGCGCATGCGGCAGCCAGGCCGGTTTGCGCACCAGGAGATAGACGCTGCCCTGCCCCAACCAGGCAGCCGTCAGCATGGCGCCGCCGAGGTACCACAGATGAAACCAGGCGGCGCTCCAATGCAGCGCCAGGTAGAACTCCGCAAAGGTACCGATAGCATACAGCGCCAGGCCCAGGCCCCAGAGCAACAAGTGCGCGCCGCCGCGGTAGGCGTAGCGGTAGAGGACAAAACCGGCAAAGACCAGGGTGACCGCGGTAGAGGCGAGTGATAACCAGTTCATAAAGAATTCATACCTGTCTTTGGGTGAGGAGCTGAGTGCGCACCTCGGCCACCTGCTTGCGCACACTTTCGTCCTCAGCCAGGAGACGAGTGACCTTGTCCACACCGTGAATGATCGTGGTATGATCGCGGCCGCCCAGGAGTTGACCAATCTGCGGCAGTGACATATCCAATTCGGTGCGCAGCAGGTACATCGCCACGTGACGCGACCAGGCGATGTTCTTGACGCGCGAGGCGCTGAACAGATCACCGGCTTCGACGTCGAAGTAGCTGCAAATCACCTTCAAGATGCCATCGGCGGTCGGCTTGGGCAGCGCGGGGGCCAGTTCACCCAGAATCCTTTCAGCCAGATCGGTGGTGATGGGCCGGTGCAGCAATTGCGATTGGGCCACGACCCGCGTGAACATCCCTTCCAGCTCGCGTATGTTGCTCTGCACCCGGTGAGCAATCAACATGAGCACATCAGCCGGCGCCGGCACCGGCTGACTGTTGGCCTTGGCCTGCAGAATGGCGACGCGCGTCTCCAGATCAGGCGCCTTGACGTCTGCGGTCAGGCCGCCTTCGAAGCGCGAGCGCAGGCGGTCTTCCAGCAGCGAGATGGAACGCGGCGGACGGTCGCTGGAAAGGACGAGCTGGCGATTGGCCGCATGCAGCGCATTGAAGGTGTGAAAAAATTCCTCTTGGGTGCGTTCTTTGTCGGCGATGAACTGGATGTCGTCAATCAAGAGCGCGTCACAGGTGCGGTATTTTTCGCGAAAGGCCTCGGTGCCCTGCGTGCGTAAGGCGCCGATCAGGTCATTCACGAAGGCCTCCGAAGAGACGTAGATGACGCGCCGCCCGCGGCGCTGGAGATCGTGCGCAATGGCCTGCAGCAGGTGTGTTTTGCCCAGGCCCACATCGCCGTAGAGGAAAAGCGGATTGTAAGCCTCGCCCGGTTTTTCAGCCACCGACTGCGAGACGGCATGCGCCAGCCGGTTGCCCGAGCCTACGATGAAGGTACCGAAGGTGTAGCGCGGATTGAGCGGCGGCGAAGACACCGCGCCGGTAAAGGCAATCGTTCGTGCGCCATTGCCGTTGCGATGAATGGCTTCGGCAGGCGGCGGCTCGTCGGGGCGCGCCGCCGCGAGAAGCGGTCGTTCAACCGTGTGGGGTGGTTCTGGCGCCTCGCGGGAACGCACGACGAAACGCAGGTCAATCCCGCGTCCCACAATAGCGGTCAACGTGCGCCGCATCGTTGGGCCAAGCCGATTTTCCAGCCAATCTTTGGCATACGCATTGGGGACGCCAATCACATACTCGTCCCGCTCACAACCTACGACGGTTGTATCTTTGACCCACGTGTCGAAGGTGGCACGCGGCATTTGCAGCTTCAATTCACCCAGTGTTGCCTGCCAGTGCATAGCAGGAGCCATACCGTTGCTCATACGGGCCATCCCAACCTTGATCTGTCATCGTTTCGTTCACGATCTCTGCGACTCGTCGCTCTCACACCGCCTGCAGGGACAACAAAACTCAGGGAAGGTAGCGATCACAACAAAGACGAATAGGGCGATTCCCTGCCTGCCAGACACCTTTGACCGTTAATGTCGAGAGGCGAATGCAAACAAGGGCTACGTGGATTAGTCATTGATGAGCGGGCACATACTCGCATGTGCCGCACCATCGGGGGCCAGAAGTGGTTAGCCATCAGGTCTGCAATCAAAAAGACACGTTGTGATGAACAATCCCACCGCCACGCTAACGGTCATTAACATTCTATCATGCCACCCAGGCTTGTGCAACCGCCCTTTTCAGGTCGAAAAACGGGTGTTTTGGTGTTTTATGTTAAATAGAGAACACGGAACTTTTGTGCTACACAACATCTAGGACAGACATTTTTGCAGAACCCAAAATAACTCCGATTTTCACAGGCGTATAGCAAAAACGCTACTTCTGTCACGCTCAGAATTTTAAGGTTTGTTATCACTTGTTCAGGCTGCGCTCCGTCGCAAGCGTGGACGCGGCGCAGAACGGACTGCCTGCCCTGTAACAGATTGGGATAGAACCCACTTATATGATATACTTGCCCTCAATCTTGTCACCAGACGTCAATCGTCACTCCAAGGAGGCTGTCACGTGCGCATCTCATGTTTACAGGAAAACCTGGCAAAGGGTCTTTCCATCGTCGGCCGAGCGGTGTCTTCTCGCAGTACACTCCCGGTTCTCAGCAATATCCTCCTCGCCACCGATCAGGGCCAGTTGAGGTTGGCTGCAACCAATCTCGAAATCGGAATCAACTGCTGGATTGGCGCCAAAGTCGAAGATGAAGGCGCCATCACGGTACCCACCCGCATCTTGACCGAATTCGTCAACTCGCTGCCCGCGGAAAAGATTGACCTGGACCTGGCGGTGCGTACGCAGACCCTCAACCTGAAATGTGCGCGCTACGAAGCCAACTTCAAAGGCATCGACGCGGCCGAATTCCCCACCATTCCCACCATCGCCGACCGCGGCGAAACCGCTGTCATCGAGCTGCCGCCGGCCGCCCTGCGCCAAATGATCAACCAGGTGGTCTTTGCAGCCTCTGCCGATGAAAGCCGCCCCACCTTGACCGGCGTCGAAGTGCGCTTCGAGGAAGAACGCCTGACGATGGCTGCCACCGATGGCTATCGCCTGGCGCGGCGCAGCGGCGGCGCCGGCATGATGGGCGGCACGCGTAACACGGTGATCATTCCGGCGCGCACCCTGAGCGAAGTCGCGCGCATTATCGCCGATGCCAACGAAGAGCGCCCGATCGAAGTCACCATCACGCCCGCACGCAACCAGATCATGTTTCACGTCTGGGGCAAAAGCGAGAGCAAGGGCAGCTACCACCAGGTTGACATTGTCAGCCAACTGCTCGATGCCACCTTCCCCGACTACAACGCCATCATCCCGCGCAGTTTCAAGACGCGCGCGGTGTGCGACACCCAGGCCTTCTTGCGCCTGGTGCGCATGGCCTTCTTGTTTGCTCGCGAGGCGGCCAATGCTGTCCGCATCCAGCTCATGCCGGCCGATAGCCTGAAGACCGGCACCCTGACCGTTACCGCCACCTCGGCCGAGTTGGGCGACAACGTCAGTGAGATGGACGCGCTGGTCGAAGGCGAGGCCAATGAGATTGCCTTCAACGCCAAGTATCTGATTGACGCCTTGTTAGCCATTGACACCCCCCAGGTGGCGCTGGAAGCCACCCGCGCCACGCTGCCCGGCGTCATCCGACCAGTGGGCGTCGGCCCTGAGGACTACACCCAGGTCATCATGCCGATGCAGTTGCAAAAGTAAACGTATCCCTGCGTGGGGGGCGCAGGTAAACACCCCCACCCCCACCCCCCAGGATGAAATCGGGGCGAACGGG
>JAYRVL010000256.1:0-4725 GCA_041918575.1 Anaerolineae bacterium
AGATACTCCGACACCAGATCGTAAAGGCGGTCCTCGCTCTCCGCCGGGGTGAACTCCTGCACCAGCGGATGGCGGCGCGTGTAGGAGACATACGCGATGACTTGCCGGCGCAGCGTCCGCTTACAGATCGGTCTCAACCGGGCCTTCAGGGTCTCAAAGACAGCCCGGTCGTTGAGATAGGCAAATTGCTCGCGGAAACTCTGTAGATCGCCGAACGCGTGCTCATCAATGAAACTGACCAGGCCAAAAAGCTCGAGGAAGGAGTTCTGCAGCGGCGTCGCGGTCAGCAACAGCTTCGGCGCATGTTCCAGCGCGCCCTTGAGCGTGTTGGCGATCACGTTGGCAGGCTTGTAGACGTTGCGCAAGTGGTGCGCTTCGTCAATGGTCACGAGATCCCAAGGGGTGGCCCGCACATCCGCCGCCTTGCCCCGCGCGAACTGATAGGAGCAGATGACGATGCTGTCCTTGGGCTCGAACGGGTGATGGTTGCCCCGCCGGATGGCTTCGTTGTAGGAACGGGTCTCCAGGATCGTACACGGCAGGAAGAACTTCTCCTGGAGCTCCTGATGCCACTGTTTGCGCAGGCTGGCCGGCGTGATGACCAGGATGCGCCGCTTTCGTTCCGCCCACTTCTGCGCGATGACCAGGCCCGCCTCGATCGTCTTCCCCAGTCCGACCTCATCCGCCAGCAGCGCGCCCCTCGATAGCGGGGACTTGAACGCGAACAAGGCAGCCTCAACCTGGTGCGGGTTCAGGTCTACTTGTGCATCCACAAAGGCGCCGGCGAGCTTCTCCATGCTATCGGAGGAGCAGCGCTTGGTCAACTCATGGGCGATATACTTGGCGTGATAGTCTGTGATTCGCATTGGCGCTCATTATATTCACACGGTTGCACGCGTGCAAACGACTGCGAAAACTGACAGCCAGCGAACAGTCGTCTATCGAGCGTACTGGGCGAGATGCGCCACTTACTGGTGCTGAGTGACCCGCGGAATAATGGTGGCTTCGATCTGCACCTTCATTCGGGCTGCAACAGCGATGCGGTTCGCGCGTGGCTGCGCGACCCCATCCGCCACCATCGCCGAAGCGTTGGGCATTAGCGCCTGTTACATCGGAGGCGCCGGTCGGCTTGTCTTCGTCTTTGGTCTCGACGACCGCGATGGGCAGGCTGTCATCGTTTAGTCCTGCGTCAGCGGCAGGCGAGCGCTGTGGGGCGGCCCGCCCACCTCGGATACTATTTTTGCCTGGTGAGCCGGTAGAAGCCGGTCTTTGGCGCGCCGACGAATTCGATCAGGCCGCGCGCCTTGAGGCCGGCGATGTCGCGCAGGGCGGTGGCCCGCGAGACTCGCCATTGCTGCGCCAGGTCAGCCCAATGGGGGCGCCGGCCAGCCGCGATCTGTGCGATGAACCACTGCTGTCGGGCATCTACAGTCTCATTTACGATCTCGTTTATGGTCTCATCAGTGACACGGCAGACAGCGATTGCCTCATTTACAGTCTCATTGCCGGCCTTGTCGCCGACCTCATTGACAGACACAACGCGCTGCTGTTCCTCTTCACCGATTGTCTGCGGGTGAGGCTGAAAGATCACGCGCAGCGCCGGTCCCAGCTCCTGCCAGGTGGGAGAAGGATAGCCGCCTTCCTCACACGCCTGCGTCACGCGGCGGTAGCCTGTGCCCCATTCTTCCACCAGGCCTAACTCTCGCAGCACACGCACGATGACGCGGTTGCGAATGCGACTCACACCGGCCTTCAGATCATCGAGGGTCATGCCGAAAGGCAGCATGCCAGGATTTTCAACCTCCAGGCGATTGGCGTAGATGGCGACGCGCAGATGCATCCCGGTGAGCGAGTAATCGGCATGGGTGACCGCGTTGACCAGCACCTCGCGCAGGGCAATTTCCGGGTACTCTGGGATGTCCTGCCGGCGCATGGTCACGATCCTCGCTGCCAGCCGTGTGTTGCGGCGAACGAACTTCGGCGCCTCTTCGAGAGCTTCCAACACAGTGCCCTCGATGTCGAGGCGATCAAGAAAATCCACGCGCGCGACGCCGCGGAAGCGGGCGCAGCTCACGCGGGCCTCGGGGAAGAGACGCTGGCGCGGCGCATCGCGGCCGAAGAGGATCAGGCCGCCGTGTGATGGCGCCAGCCGGCCAGCCTGGGAAATCAGCACCCCCAGCGATTCCAGGTACTCCGGGCTGACCTGACGCCCGATGGTTGCGAAGTAACGTCCGACGCGCAGGGGGTCCAAATCATCGGCAGAGAGATCGGCGCATGGCAATTGATCGAAAGACAGCCCGGACGGGGGGCGCTGCAGCTCAGCCAGGAGTCCGGGATCAGCACGCCGGTTCGTGGAACCCAACCGCACGTAAACCCCGTCTTGCGGCCCTTCTGCCCGAAGGTAGAACGGCCCGCGCCAGTGAGACACGCGCACGATCAGGAGGGACTTGCCCTCATGGGAGGCCAGAGCGATTTCAGGCATCATGGTGGGGCGGATACTGTCGGCGATGCTATTGGCCAGCCGCTCCTCGTTGCGCAGCGCATCGGCAACGCCGACCACGGCGCCATCATCCTGGACGCCGATGACCAGCGTCCCGCCGGCAGTATTGGCAAAAGCCACCAGCGTCTTGAGGATGGGCGGCAGGGAGGACAAATCGCGCTTGAACTCCAGGGGCTTTCCCTCATTCGAGGCAACGAGTTCAGATATTTTCATGAGACGACCTCTCTTTGTGGTTATGCTTGGCCGGCGCGAACCTCAGCAAGCGCGGCTTCCACATCAGCCGTCACTTCGTCATCGCTGTAAAGCGCATTCTGCTCTGCCAGCCGCGTCATCGCACGGTCGAACTTGTAGAGAACATCTCGCTCCTTCCAGGCCAGGAACTGCGCAAAGTCCTCGTAGGGGATGATGGCCGCTTCGGGCCGGCTGCCGCGCGTGAGCACGTAGGGCACATGATTCTTGACGACCTCATCGAGGATGGTGCGAAATCGGCGCTGTAAGTCGGTGACGCCAATGATTTGATGCATAGCTGCCTCACTTCGAATAGCACTACAAAGTTTGCTATCAATTATAACACGGCGACGCCGTTACGCTGCATCCGCGTACAGCCGGCGCTGCAGCTCGGTCAGCCGGCGGCAGCGTGTTTGGCGTGACCACCTTCGCCATTCCCGCCTTCCCTGCCTGGGCATCGCTGACCCCGCCGGTCCCGGCCGGCAACCCACGCGTCGCCAGCGGCCCGCCCGGCGCCTACACTGGTCAGGGCGCCGCCGCGTTCCGGCGCTCCTACCTGCCGCTCGTGGCCTCCGTCACCTGAGATGACATTTTTACCCCTAAAGCTGTCTGTCTATTGACAAATTTGCCAGTGTTTGATAAGATACACC
The DNA here is from genome assembly GCA_041918575.1 of Anaerolineae bacterium. Lineage (GTDB taxonomy): Bacteria > Chloroflexota > Anaerolineae > SSC4 > Amarolineaceae > Amarolinea. The sequence continues at coordinate 3,379 of JAYRVL010000256.1, forward strand.
TATGTACATCAGAATTGTCGAAAAAAGGCTCCTTTCGCTGCTGGAAACACCGGAAATCCTGGTTCTGTACGGGCCGCGACGCGTGGGGAAGACAACGCTCCTGCGCAAGCTGCACGCGCAGATTCAGCCGTCGCATCCAACCGTTTTCTATGCCCTGGACGACCCGACGGCCCAGGCCATTTTCGGTGAGCCTGCGACCGCGCGGTTGGAACGTATCTTCGCCGAGCTTGGCTTTGTCCCTGAGCGCCGAGCCTTCCTCTTCCTGGATGAAATCCAGAGCTTTCCCCAAATTGATCTACTGCTGAAATTGATTTTTGATCACTTTCCGCATGTGAAGGTGATCGCGACGTCGTCTTCCTCCTTGCTTCTTCTGCAGAACCTGACCGACAGCCTGGCCGGCCGCAAATACTTCATCGAGCTGCTGCCGTTGACGTTGAGCGAAGTGATGGGTATCGAGATTGATGACCCCTTCACGTTCCCGGAGCGCATCACGCAGCAGGACGCGCTGAACGAATGGCTGCGTTCGTTTGCCGTTTACGGTTCCTATCCAGAGATCTTAACGCGGCCTGCGGTCGAGGAGAAGCAAGCCAAGCTGCGCGATATTCTGGATAGTGCGCTCTACAAAGACATCTTCTTGTTCGAGCGCCTGAAAGCTCCCCAGGTGCTCATCAAACTGATGACGCTGCTGGCGCATCAGATTGGCAACCTGGTCAATCTGAACGAGTTAGCATCCCAACTTGGCATGGGTCGCAACTCCGTTGAGCAGTACATTGCGACGCTGGAAAAATACTTCCTGGTTTTTCGGCTGCCGCCCTTCGAGCGCAACCTGCGCAGCGAAATCAACGCAAAGCAGAAAGTCTACTTCTGGGATTTGGGTATCCGCAACGCCGTCATCAATCGCTTCACGCCGTTCGATGCGCGTGACGATAGGGGCGCCCTGTTCGAGAACCTGGTCGTAGCTGCGCTGTTGAAACGCAACCTGTACGCGCGCCGTCCGTTCAACACCTACTTCTGGCGGACTCATGAAGGGTATGAAATTGACCTGGTGTTGGAAAACGTTCAGCGCCAGGAACTATTGGTGATGCAAACTACGACCACCGGTAAAGCCAGCTTCTCGCGCGCATTCGCCAGCTACCAGCCAACCCAATCTCTCGTCGTCAACCTGGAGAACGGGTATCGTTTCTGTTGGTGATTGGTAAAACGAAGGTCACCATCAGAAGCCCCGAACGAGTCCTCAGTTCGTCACAGAAACGAACAGCGTTAGATGATGACGCCGTTTGGGATTCGCGGCCGCTTTGCGCTACAATACCTCTGCATCCACACGAAACGAGGTTGACCCATGCGCGC
>JAYRVL010000257.1:0-4372 GCA_041918575.1 Anaerolineae bacterium
CAGGAATTCCAAATAGGGTCAAAATAAGGTCAAATGTAGGCGTTGATCGGACCTGGATTGGAGGCTTCAGCCGGTTTCTTAGCCAGCAAAGCCGCAAACTGCACCGGTCACATTTGGAATTCCTGTGCTTTGACACCTGCGAGTCTGTGTGCTATATTCCTGTCTATGACTGCGGCTGTGCGCAGTTACCACATCTCCGTCCCATCTTCAAGGAGGAAGACCATGCGTTCTCGAGGCTTTTCGGTTGTTGTCCTTCTCATGTTGGTTGTGATCATGGCGGCCCTTTCAGGCTGCACTGGCGCGGCCCCGAAGGACACTGAGATCAACGTCCTCTGCACCCCACAGGAGGAATGGTGCCAGGGTATGAAGCAGGAGTTCGAGGCGAAGTACGGCATCACGGTCAACTATGTCCGCATGTCCAGCGGCGAGTCATTGGCCCGTATCCGGGCAGAAAAGGACAATCCCCAGTTCGACATCTGGTGGGGTGGCCCCATTGACAGCTTCGTGGCTGCCAAGCAAGAGGGGCTGCTGGAAGCGTACAACTCACCCAATTTCAAGAATCTCCTGGATCAAACGAAGTACAAGGACGCCGACAACACGTGGGCCGGCATCTACGTGGGAACGCTGGGTTTCTGCACCAACACCGATTGGCTGGCCAAGAACCCCGGCGCCAAAGCGCCCGAATCGTGGGATGACCTGTTGAAGCCTGAGTTCAAGGGTCAGGTCATGGTCGCGCACCCCTCCACCTCCGGCACCTCCTACACCGCCATGGCCACCGTTCTGCAGATGCGCGGCGAAGCGGCCGGCTGGGATTACCTCAAGCAGTACGCCGGACAGATGGCGCAGTTCACCAAGAGCGGCGCCGCGCCGGCCAAGTTCGTGGGCCAGGGTGAGGCGGCCGTGGGCATCGTCTTCTCGCACGACATCGTCAATGAGATTGATAACAACAAGCTGCCGCTGGTGCTCACTTTCCCCAAGGAAGGCACGGGCTACGAAATCGGCGGTATGGGCATCCTCAAGGGCGCCAAGCACATGCAGGCCGCCAAGCAGTGGTTCGACTATGCGCTGACCGCCGAGGCGCAGGCGTTGGGGCCGAAGTACAAGGCCTACCAAGCACCGACGGTCAAGGGCGTTGAGCTGTCGCATCCTGAGCTGCTCCAGGTCAATCTGATTGATTACAACTTCGACTGGGCCGGCAAGAACAAGAAGGTCTTCGTTGACAAGTTCACCAATGAGATTGCCGCGGCCGACAAACTGAAGCAGTAATCCCCCCTGTGCCGAAGCCGGGTTTCGTCATGAGACCCGGCTTCTTTTCATGGACATCTCCGTCCCAGGAGCACGACATGGCTGTTTCCACACCTGCCGCGCCAAACCGGGCGCCCTCCCGCCTCCTGACCTCCTTGCAGCGGCGTTACCGCGAGTTCTCGCTCATTGCCCGCGACCCGATTCTGATGATTGGCCTTCTCTTTTGCGGTCTCTTTCTCTTCATCTTCGTGATTTATCCGCTCTACCGGGGCACAATCAACGGCTTCATTGATGCGACGGCTTCCGGGCCGTGGTACACGCGTTTGAGCCTCAAATACTTTACACGCTACTTCGATTCGTACTACGGCCCCTACTCACGCCAGGTCTTCTGGAACACGCTGCAAATGGGCTTGCTCACCGCCATCGGCGGCACGACTCTCGGCTTCATCTTCGCGTACACGGTCGTGCGCTGTAACGCACCCTACCGCGGGTTGATTCACCTGCTGGCGCTGGTGCCCACCGTCTCGCCGCCCTTTGCCCTGGCGCTGAGCACCATCCTGCTCTTCGGTCGCAACGGCCTGGTCACCTACAAGCTGCTAGGAATCAACGTCGGGCCAGGCATCAACGACGTATACGGTCTCGATGGCCTGGTTTTCGTTCAGATCATCACCTTTTTTTCTGTGGCCTACCTGATCGTGCGCGCCATGTTGGAGCGGTTGGACCCCAGCATGGAAGAGGCGGCGCACAGCCTGGGCGCGGGCAAATGGCACATCTTCCGCACCGTGACCCTGCCGCTGTTGATCCCGGGCATCGCAGGCTCGTTCCTACTGTTGTTCGTGGAGTCGCTGGCCGACCTGGGCAACCCGCTCTTCATCTCCGGCAACTTCACCGTCCTCTCCGCGCAGATCTTCCTGGCCGTAGCCGGCGAATACGATTATCAAAAGGCGTCGGCGCTGGCCTTCGTGCTGCTGCTGCCCACCCTGATTGTGTTCCTGGTGCAGCGCTACTACGTCACGCGGCGCTCCTACGTCTCCGTAACCGGCAAACCCACCGGCGGGCACATCACCGTGCGCGAGCCGTGGATTCGCATCCCCTTCATCGTCGTCACCTACCTGACCTGCCTGCTGGTGATCGTGCTCTACGTCACCATCATCTACGGCTCCTTTGCCAAAGCGTGGGGCGCCGATTTTGCGCCCACCCTGGCCTGGTGGCGCTTGATGGTCACGCGCGGCGTCGAATCGGTGCTCGACACCACCTTCCTCAGCGCCTTCGCCACCCCCATCGCCGCGCTGACCGGCGTGGTGATCGCGTTCCTGGTGGTGCGCAAACGCTTTTCGGGCAAGGATACGCTCGATTTCGTCTCGAACCTGGGCGGCGCGGTGCCCGGCACCATCCTGGGCATCGGCTTCGTACTGGCCTTCAGCACCCCGCCGCTGGCCGTGACAGGCATTCTCTACGCCCTCCTGGCGCTCTACCTGGCGCGCACCGCGTTGACTGTGCGTCGCGAGCAGTGGCTGGCGTTGATCATTGGCACTGCGGCCGGAATCGGACTCGCCCTCACAACCCCGCTGCTGGGCGAGATCGGGCTGCTCTACACGCTCGGCGGCATCTACATCGCCCTGGGACTCTGGGCCTGGCTGCGGCGCCAGGCGGTCGGCCGCCAGATCGCCTGGCTCCTGATCGGCATGGGACTTTACCTCTTTGCCTTCGATCTGGTCGAGGTCGTTGCGCGGCCCATCGCCGCGCTGAGCCGCTCCATCCCGCGCGGCTTCTGGAGCAATGCTCTCTTCCAGGTGGCCGATCACATCAAGGTCTTTTTCCAGACTCCCACCCCGTTGACCGCCATCATCTATGCCTTCTTGTCGCTACTGGCCCTGCAGCGGGTCACAGGCCGCGCCCGCCTGCTCCTGGCGACGGCCGCGGTGGCGCTGATTGCGGCGCTCTGTTTCATGGGCAAACCGCTGGCGCTGGTGGGCACGCCGTTCATCATCATTGCGGCTTTTGTCGTGCGCAGCCTGCCCGCGTCGGTGCGCGCAGGCGTGGCCGCCCTGCAGCAGATTGATCCCAGCATCGAAGAAGCCTCGGCCATCCTCGGCGGCGACGCGCAGGTTACTTTCCGCCGGGTGACGCTGCCGCTCATCATGCCCGCGCTGCTGGCCGGCCTCATCTTCTCGTTTACGCGGCACATGACCAGCCTGTCTGCCATCATCTTCCTGGTCAGTGCGCGCTGGCGCATCGTCACCGCCTCGATCCTCAGCGAATGGGAGCAGGGCGGCATCAGCGTTGCCGCAGCCTATTCCACGGTCATCATCGTAGTGGTGTTCATCGCCATCGGAGTGCTTTACTTTGTCACGCGCAAACTCCTCGGCAGCCGCGGAGATGTAGACCTCACCCTGGGAGCTTAATCGGGAGTCAATCATGTATCTTGTTCTGGAAAATCTTATCAAGACGTTTACCTCGCGCGGCGGGGCGGGAGAGGTCAACGCGGTGGACGGCGTGTCCCTCAGTATTGCCCAGGGCGACCTGGTGACGCTGCTGGGGCCGTCGGGCTGCGGCAAGACGACCACGCTGCGGCTGATTGCCGGCTTCGAATTCCCCAACCGCGGCCAAATCCTGCTGGACGGCGCAGCCATCAATGACCTGCCGCCGCACCGCCGCGGCATGTCCATGGTCTTCCAAAGTTACGCCATCTTCCCGCACCTCAACGTCTTCGAGAATATCGCCTACGGTCTCGATGTGCAGAAACGGCCCCGCGATGAAATCAAGCGCCGCGTGGCCCGCGTGTTAGAACTGGTGGAGCTGACCGGCCTGGAAAACCGCGCGCCCAATCAACTCTCCGGCGGCCAACAGCAGCGCGTGGCCCTGGCCCGCGCGCTGGTGATGGAGCCGAAGGTGCTCCTGATGGACGAGCCGCTCTCCAACCTGGACGCCAAGCTGCGCGAGCAGATGCGCACCGAAATCCGGCGCATCCAGAAGCGCCTGGGCATCACCAGCGTCTACGTCACCCACGACCAGGTGGAAGCGATGACCCTGTCCGATCGCATCGTGGTGATGAACCAGGGCAAGATCGCCCAGATCGGCACGCCCGATGAAATCTACCGGCGGCCGCGCACCCGCTTCGTGGCCG
>JAYRVL010000258.1:0-5261 GCA_041918575.1 Anaerolineae bacterium
ATCGTGGCCGCCGCTGAGATCGAAATCAAAGTTCAACGCGATCTCGATCAGATCGTCCGTCGGCGTCGCGAGCAAAGCGATCTGCTCAGCCATTGGTTAGCCGGCGGTGAGAATAAGGGGCGAGATGGGGTAGTAGTTGGTGAGGGTTTCAAGTGGATCAGTGGTCATGTAAGTCGGTCGCTAACTGTGTGGAGGATGCCAACCAGCGGCCACCCATGCTTGCCGAACCATCACAGCGACCAAGTTGTTGAGCTGGAGGGCGGCAACCGCGGCTCGTCCGCAGGGGGTAGTTCCTTCGATCCGAGTGCGGTCTTCGCTCCATGAGAAATGCTCATCCCAATCCTGCGTTCTTGGATTGAAAAGCGCAACGACGGCTCTGGTCTGCGGATCGACGCCGTGGGTTTGGTCGCGCTTAGCGTTGTTGCACAAACGGCAAGCCAGCCACAGGTTTTCTTCAGTGTCGGCGCCGCCTCGTGAGCGCGGAGTCAGGTGATCGATTTCCAGCTTCCCAAGCACATACTGCTGCTGGCTTTGGCAATAGCCGCAACGATCTCCCGCTTGCTCACGTACCCGCTGTTGGACGTCTTTCGGAATGCGTGTTGAACTCACAAGCCGAGGGGCTCCATTAGACCCCGGCGTACCGCCTCAGCCAGGGCCTGCGCTTTACGTAGCAGGCCCTCCTGGTAAGCCTGCATCAAGGCAGCCAACTCTCCCCGCTCCCATTCTGAAAGATCGGCGTCTTGCTGCCTGCTGAGCAAGAGACTCAATCGCTGATCCTCGCTTGGTCCAAGTTGCGACTTGGCCCACCTCAGCACAGTATCGTCCGTCAGTTGCGCTATGGATGAGGCATCGTCTGGCGCCGAACCAAGTGCAGGCAACGAGATCTCGATGGTGTCAGCCAGCAGTTTGGACACATCGCGGCTTGTCAGTCGCGCCAGGCTCTCGGCGCGACGATAGACTTGATCAGGCAGGGCAACCATCACTTGCACACTCATCTTGCGACTCCTTGTTCTGACCGTAATAATCGTCAGTTCTGACCGCATTATACATGGCAGCGACGCATTCTCCAATCCTTGCCAAACAGGAGTTCCAAATGTAGCACACATTCAACCACCCGAGAATACAGAGAACACAAAGAAACGGCAGATCAGACGCAAATTGGTAGCCTCTCTGCGTTCTTTGTGATCTCTGTGGTCAAAAACCCAGCCACACTTGGAACTACTGGAAGCCTGTGGTCTTTGTTCCGGCTGTGGCGCGGTTTCAAGCCCACGAGAATACGCTGCGCCCTTTCCAGACGCCAGAGCCTCAAGCTCTGCGGGTGTCTCGCCGTGCCAACTACCCGGAGCATGTTCCTTACGAAGTCTGCTTTCCGTTGCTTAGTCGCGTCATTGGAGGCACATCAGGGAGGTTGGAATCCCGACACGAATCCCGACATTTTTTTGCGAATCCCGACATTCACGTGGCGACATAGAGAATTTTGCGTCCTTCTCCGACCCGCCGCACGTACTTCGTAGCTACGAGAGCGGTAAGGTCACGCAGCGCAGTGCGGTCGGTGACTCCAAAGAGTTCTCTAAACGTCTGATTATTAAACTCTTTTCCTTCGTTCACCATCAACGCCAACGCCTGTACCTGGCGCTCGTTGAGGCCCAGGGCGCGCAGGTCGGTGACGCCGGCTTCGGGGATCAGGTCGAGGATGTTGTCGCCTGGTCCGAGGAAGGTGACGCGGGAGGCTGACGCCGCAAGCCTCGCCCTTAGCTCGTGGCTCAGAGCGCCCAGGCCGGGATGGACTGGGTCGTAGCTGTGAGCGGCAGCGACTGCTCCGCTAGACAGATGACGCCGCCCGGGCCGACGAGCAAACCGAGATGCGCCAGCGCTCCGAAATGCCGGACATCATCCCGACCCGGCGCGGCGGTTTTCTTGATCTCCAGGGGGTAAGCGATGCCATCTTGCACGATCAGCAGATCAATCTCGCGTTGATCCTTGTCGCGGACGTAGTAAAACGGCGCCCGCCGTCCGCTGTGCCAGTAGCTCTTGAGCAGCTCGACGACCACCCAGGTCTCCAGGATCGGGCCGGACATGGCTCCAGCTTCCAGGGTCTCCGGACTGGCCCATTCGGTGAGGTAGGCCGCCAGGCCGGTGTCAAGAAAATAGAGCTTGGGCGCCTTGACGAGTCGTTTGCTGAGATTGGTTGAATACGGCTCCAGCAGATAGACGATCTCGGCGGTCTGCAGGATGGCGAGCCAGTTCTTGGCCGTGTTCGGGGCCACATCCGCGTCGCGCGCGAGATCGGCCAGATTCAGGAGCTGGCCGGTGCGCGCGGCCGTCGCCCGCAGAAAGCGCACAAACGCCATCTCATCACCGACGCGCGCCAGGTCGCGCACGTCGCGCTGCAGGTAGGTTTGCACGTAGGAACCGTAGAACAGATCGCGCTCCACGGCGTCGTCGAGGGCGATTGCGGGCAACGCACCGCGCCAGATCAGCCGGTAAAGCTCTTTCAGCGTGAGTTTGCCCCCGGCGCCTATTCGCTGTTGGATCTCTGCAGGCGTTGGCAGGAATGGACGAATTTCTCGCCCTTGCCCCAGCCGCTCTCTTCTGGAAAGCCCCAGCAGGTGCATCACGGCCACGCGCCCCGCCAGCGACTCGAACACCCCTTGCATCAGGTGGAACTGCTGCGAGCCGGTGAGCCAGAACAGCCCCGGCCGTTGGGCGCGATCGGAGGCCAATTTGATGTAGGGCAACAGGCCGGCCGCGTACTGCATCTCGTCTATCAGCACCGGGGGCGGAAAGCGCTGCATAAACAGCGCCGGCTCCGCCCTGGCCAGACTGAGGACGAGAGGATCGTCCAGGGTCACGTAGGTGCGCTCCTCCTGGCAGAGATGCCTGAGGAGGGTGGTCTTGCCAACCTGCCTGGCCCCGGTCAGCAACACGACGGGAAACTGCTCCGCCGCTGTGAGCACGCAAGGTTCGAGTGTGCGAGCGACATACATGCCGTTCTCTCCTGGATTTACCGTCCAATATGCAACACGCTTGCATTATAGACGAGACCCGATTGGTTGTCAACCGCTCGCGTGTTCACTCAGGAGTTCCAAATAAGGTCAAATATAGGCGTTGATCGGGCCTGGATTGGAGGCTTCAGCCGGTTTCTTAGCCAGCAAAGCCGCAAACTGCACCGGCTAAAGCCTCGATTCCGGTCACATTTGGAATTCCTGGGGCGGGCGTCTCGCCATAAATCGAAACCTCGTGTAGAATTGACGCTGGACCGGCTACGGCACGTTCTGGCTGCAGGCGGACGATGGCGGGCTGACCGTTTTTCCGGAGGATGAACGTGGGACGATCTGAATCACCGTCTGTGGCCGCGGCGGCCGCCTGGCGGGCTGTGCGCGCAGCCGGACTGGCGATCAGCCTGGCGGCGCTGCTGGCCGGCCTGTGGCTGCTCAGCCGGCCGGACCCGGCGCCGGCGCCTTTGCCCTGGGCGCCGGAGCGCCTGCGCCTGGGCGTCAACGCTGACCTGACCACACAGACTGAGGCCGACCTGGCGTCTGCGTTCAGCCGCCTGGCGCAGCAGGGACTCACCACCGTGCGCCAACGCTTCGACTGGAGTCAGATCGAGCCGGTCGCAGGTCAGTTCACCTGGGATGTGTACGACCGCATCGTGACCGCGGCCAGCAGCCAGGACATCGAGCTGCTGGCGGTGCTCGACGGCTCGCCAGAATGGGCGCGGGCGCAGGCGGACCGCGCCAATCCCCTGGCGCCGCCGGTGGAACGAGAGGATTTTGGCCGCTTTGCCGCGCAGACGGCCGGCCGTTACGCCGGTCGCATTCGTCTCTACCAGGTGTGGGACGAGCCGAACATCGCGCCGCACTGGGGCGCCCGTTTCGTTGACCCCGCCGCTTACGCCGGCCTGTTGCGTGAGGGCTACGTGCAGATCAAGGCCGCCGACCCGCAGGCCGTGGTGTTGGCGGCCAGCCTGGCGCCAACGCTCGAAACTGGCGGCGCCAATCTGAGCGACATCGCGTTCCTGGATCAGATGCTGGCGGCCGGCGCGGCCGGTTGGTTCGACGCGGCCGCGGCGACCGCGTATGGCTTCGATCAGACGCCGGACGCGCCGCCCGGGGCTGGCGTGCTCAATTACCGCCGCGCCGAGCTGCTGCATGACGTGCTGCTGCGCCGCGGCCTGACCGAAACCCCGCTGTGGGCCACGGCCGCCGGTTGGTACGCGCCGCCGGTCGGCTGGAACGGGCCGCTCGCGCCCTGGCCCGCCGTTAGCGAACAGCAACAAGCCCTGTACACGGCGCAGGCGCTCGATCAGGCCCGGCGCTGGCCCTGGCTGCACGGCTGGCTGTGGGCCGGGCGCCAACCCGCGCAGGCCGACGATGCGCGTTGGGGTTTTGCCTTGAACCTGCCAACCGGCCCGGAGCGCCCGGTGACGGCGGCCCTGACCCAGGCGGCCGCCGCAGCCAATGACATCCTCTGGCCCGGTCGCCATCACCCCACGGCCCCCGGCCTGCACTACAGCGGCGCCTGGCGCCCAACTCCCCTGGCCGCTGACCCGTCGCGTTCGCCCGTTGACGCCCTGACCTTTCGCTTTGCCGGGCGCCGCCTCGATCTGGAGGTGCAGCGGGGCGACTACTGGGCCTACCTGGTCATCACGGTGGACGGTCAGCCCGCCAACGCGCTGCCCCGCCAGGAAAACGGCGAGGCATTCCTGGCGCTCTACGATCCCCTGGCCGCCCGCGCCCGCATCACCGTGGCCGACCACCTGACGCCAGGTGAACATCAGGTGAGCGTGCGTCCGGTGGGTGGCTGGGGCCAATGGCCGCTGCTGGCGCTGACCATCTATGACGAACTGCCGTCGCCGGGCCTCTCGCGTCCATTTGGCTGGCTCTTGCTGATTGGGGGCCTGCTGGGGAGTCTTGCGGCGCTGTCCTGGAGCCGCCGGCGCGCCTTGACGGTGAACCCAATCGTGATGGTCGGGTTGGCGACGACCGCCGCGATCCTCCTGGAATGGGCCGCGCAGTTGATATTGTTTCTGATCGCGTTCACCCTGCCCCTACATTCGCCCGAATTATTGACCTGGCTGGGCCTGGGGTTCTTCATCCTTTCTCGCCTCATCCTCCTGGTGGCAGGAGAGAGATTCGGGATCGGAGATCGGAGATCGGGTACGTGGAAGGCGAGAATTCGCCGCTTCCCGGTTTCAGGAGAGAGATTCGAGATCGGAGATCGGAGATCGGGTACGTGGAAGGCGAGAATTCGCCGCTTCC
>JAYRVL010000259.1:0-2022 GCA_041918575.1 Anaerolineae bacterium
GCGCTCGGTTGAAGGCAATGGCAGCGGGCCAGGCAGAAGGCCAAGCACCAGCGATGGCTCCTGTGACCGTTTGCGTTCGCCAATCGCGCCATTCTTACCCTAATCGCGCCACCCTCAGCGATCGGGGCTTGACGCCTGATAACCGCTGGAATGACCTCTGACCACTTGCCGCACCCAACCAGTGCGAACCAACCCCTCTAGGCGCTCGAAGCCGGTCACCTTGGCGGCCACACGCGTGTTGCGCAGCACGAAACGCTCCGCTTCATCAATCATCTCCGGCAGCGTGGTGGCCAGGTCCTGACGATCAATGAAGTTCGACGGAGTCGTGCCCTCGAAGCGCGCCAGCCGGATCATGCTGTGGGACGCGAAATGGCGGGGCTGCTTGCCGAAGAACAGCGGCGAAACCATTACACCAATCATTACATTTTTTCGGTAATCATTTCATTGCAGAAGGCTCCGGGCCCGAACCATAGCGGAGCGACCTGCCTGAGCCAATCGCCCTTGCTTGACCTGCCTGCACTAGCGCTGTGAGATCACGGTAGGCGGTGATGTAGCTGATGCCGAATCTCTCTCGATATTCCCTGTTGGACAACTCCTTGCCCTCGTTCACCATCAGCGCCAACGCCCGCGCCTGGCGCTCGTTGAGACCCAGGTCGCGCAGGTCGGTGACGCCTGCCTCGGGGATCAGGTCGAGAATGCGGTCGCCCGGCCCGGTGAACGTGACGCGAAAGGTCTGGCCGATCTCCTGGAAGACTGGCTCAGGCAGGCCATGCTGGCGCATCAACTGGCGCATACGCAGGATGCCGGTGTTCCAACGTTCGATGTAGCGGATGTTGAAGAGCAGCTCGGCAATGACGCGGTTGCGCAGTGCGTACTCCTCGCCCAGCGTATCCAGGGTGAGCGGCGCAGGCAGCCGGCCGGGGCTTTGCACCTCGATGCGGTTGGCGAAGATCGAGACGCGCACCTCGACGTCCTCGCGGTCATAGTCGCGGTGCGCCAGCGCGTTGGCGATGGCCTCGCGCACCGCGGCATAGGGATACTCGGTGATCTCGCGACGCTCGAAGCCGGTCACCTTGGCGGCCACGCGCGTGTTGCGCAGCACGAAACGCTCCGCTTCATCAATCATCTCCGGCAGCGTGCCGGCCAGGTCCTGACGATCAATGAAGTTCGACGGGGTCGTGCCCTGGAAGCGCGCCAGCCGGATCATGCTGTGGGGCACGAAATGGCGGGGCTGCTTGCCGAAGAACAGCAGCGCGACAACGGTCAGGGCCAATCGGCCGTCGCGCTCGCGGGCCAGCTCCAGCCTCTTGAGGTTCTCGATCGCCGGCAGCGCCGGGTCAACCGGGATGTTGCGCTCGTGGGCCGCCCGCTCCAGGTACCAGCGCACCTTGCCCTCGTCAATGTCCGCCAGGGTGGCGCCCGGCGCCTCGCGGCGGTCGAAGGGGGACTGCCGCCGCAGCAATAGAAGTCGTTCATACTCGTTGCGTCGCATCTGGACGGTGGTAGCGCCGACGCGCTTGAACGCGCGACCAAAAGCCAGGTGCGGTTTGTTGTCGCTCTCCGGCACAGTGATCACGAATACCTTGCTGCCGGCGACTTCCATGATTTGAACCGACGGGTAGATCACCGGATCGGTGGCGCCGGTGATGCGATTGGCAATTCGCTCGCCCGTCACCTGACCCACATCAACGCCGATCACCTCGCCCTTCGGGCCAACGCCGATCAGCACCAGGCCGCCGCTCGTGTTGGCCAGCCCGGCGACCGTCTCGACCACCTGCTCCAACTCGGCCACCGAACGTTTGAATTCGACGGTCTCGCCCTCACCCTGCGCGATCAACGCCAATAGGTCGGCGGGATTCGACAAACGATGGTTCATAGCTCCAACCTCAACTGTTCCCCTGGCGCCTGACCCCTACGCCGCGCGATGGCCCGGCCCTTCATCGCCGCGGCCGCCTGTGACGATGTTGCCGCCGCTGGCGGCCTGCGCGCCGTCGCCCTGGGCGATGGCGCCGGAGCCGGTGA
>JAYRVL010000260.1:0-5791 GCA_041918575.1 Anaerolineae bacterium
CGGCCTGCGCCGCGGCCAGCCGCGCCTGCGCCGCCTGCACAGCCGCCTCAGTCTGGCGATGGCCGGCCTGCGCCGCGTTGACCTGTGCATGCAGGGCCAGGGGATTGGCAGCCAGGGCCTTCAGCAGCGCCAGTTGGCGCCGGGCGCCGTCCAGCTCCGCCGTCGCCGCGGCCAGGTTCGCCTGCGCTGCTTCCAGTTGTTTGGCCGCCGCCTGCGCCAGCGTGCGCTCCTCGTCCGTGCCCAGGTGACGGTCGGCCTCCTCGCGCTGAATCTGGCCGGTTTTGACAGCCGCCTGCGCCGCGTCCACCTGCTGCAGCGCCAGCGCCGCCTGCCGGCTGGCCGCAGCCACCCGGTTGTTCAGTTCCACCGGCTGGGTGATCACCGCCTGCACGGTTTGCCACACGGTGTACGCGGCGTCGCGGCCAGCCTGCGCCTGCGCCAGTTCGGCCTGCGCCAGGGCAACGACCTCGGGCCGCGGCGGTGCGGAGACATGCGCCAGGTTGGCCTGCGCCGCGGCCAGCGCGGCGGCCGCCTGATTCTCCTGCGCCAGCAGCGCCGTGCGATCCAGTTCGATTAGCGCCGCGCCCTGCATCACGGTCATGCCCTCGGTCGCATGGAGGGCAACGATACGGCCGCCCACGTCGCTCATCACCGCCGTGCTGTCGGCCTCGATGGCGCCCTCGCCCTGCAAGCCCGCGCCGGCGCCGGCCGCCGGGCGTTCTGCCGGCGCCTGGGCCGCATCCACGCTGGCGTCGAAGCGCGTCTCCGCGCCCATGCCCGGCTTCAGGCTATGGTCCGGGTTGTTGATGCGCAGACGCACGGCAAACACCGTCTGCGCCCGGCTGTCCTTCGTTTGCACATTCTTGGGCGTGAACTCAGCCTGGTCCGCGATCCAGACCACTTCGCCATGCAACGGCGCGGCGGGGAAGGCATCTGCCCACACCGGCGCCGCCTGGCCCAACCGCACGGTTCCCATGTCCGCTTGGGGCGCATAAACCACCAGGTCAACCGCGTCGAGATCGCCCAGGCGCAGCAGGGTCATGCCGGGCATGGCGATTTCACCGGCGCGGGCGCTCAGCTCCAACACCCGGCCGGCGCCGGGCGCGGTCAACGTGTATTTGGCAACCAGAGCCGCCAGGGATGCGCGGCCCGCCTGCGCCTGCGCCACACCGGCCTGCGCCACCTCGCGCTGCGTGGCTGACGCGCCGGCCTGCAAATTTGCCAGGCTGGCCTGCGCCACCGGCACGGCCGCGGCCGCCTGCCGATAACCGGCCTCGGCCTGCGCGGCCTGAATCGCCGCGCTCTGCGGGTTCTCACGCACCGCCAGCAGATTGGTCAGCGTCTGCTGCGCTGCATCGCGACCGGCTGCAGTCCGGTTCAGGTTGGCCCACGCACTCCAGACGTCAGCCGTCGCCAGGTTCCAGCTCAACTCCAGTTGGCGCTTGACCACGTCTCCAACGTAGGGCGAATCAATCACCGTCGCCACCTGGCGCTCACGGCCAGCGGCCAACAGCTCGGCCGCATCCTTTGCCGCCCTGGCCTGTTCCACCCGCTTTTCCGCGACCAGCGCCTGGCTGCGGGCATTGGCAATCTGCAAATCCAACTCCTGCGGGTTGGCCTGCAGGGTCAGCGCGTCTTGCCAGGCCTGCCAGGCGCCCTCGCGGCGAACCTCGGCCAGGGTCACGGCCGCGGCCGCCGCCGCCAGATCTTCGGCGCGGACGCCGGCCTCCAACCGCGCCAGTTGCGCCTGCGCCAGGGCCACCGCCGCATCCGCCTCGGCCAGTTGGGCATCCAGCAGCGTCGTATCAATGTCGAGCAGCGGCTGACCCGCGGTCACCGCGTCGCCGGCGCGCACATGCACCGCTGTGATCGGCCCGCTGACCTCACCGGACAGGGCCGCCGCCGGCGCTTCGATGAAGCCGGACAGCCGCGGACTGCTCGCCGCCGGACCGATGGCAGTCAGGCCGAGCCGGCTCAACGTTGCAGAAATCAGGCCGGGGTGCTGCCAGGCGTACCACGCAGCGCCCAGCAGCGCGATCAGCACAAGGCCGCCCACCGGGCGCAGCAAACGATGTTTCATAACAACCACTCCGCGTTCCGTCCAGAAATGAAATTTGCCGCAGGTCACGTCTCCGGCGCGACGACGCTCCCCGTCGCGCCACATGCCCAAGCCGTAGGTCACGCCGGCAGCGTGACGACGCTCTCAGCGGCCAATCATGCTGCGTGCGACGACGGCGCAAACCGGAAGCGTGCGTTACCGTGCGACGGCAACGCTGGCAATGAAGACATCTTCCAGCGACGGGGGGATGATGTCCAGGCTGCTGACCTGCACACCGGCGGCCGCCAACGTCTGCGTTACGATGACGCGATGACCAGCCGCATCGGGCGTAATCACGTGCAGTTGTGCGCCGTAGAGCGCCACCTCTTCGAACAGCCCCAGCCCGCGCAGCGCAGTCACGGCCGTATCGGGCCGGTCGCACGTCACCTCCAGTACCTGGCTGGGCATGTGCTTTTCTTTGATCTCCTGCGGCGTGCCATAGGCTGCCAGCCGGCCGTGTTGAATGAACGCCAGCGCCTGGCAGTGTTCGGCCTCGTCCATGTAGTGCGTGGTGACCAGGATCGTCACGCCGCTCACAGCCTGGGCGTAGAGCAAATCCCAGAACGCGCGGCGCGAGAGCGGGTCCACGCCTGCGGTTGGCTCGTCCAGGAAGAGCATCTCCGGCTCATGCAGCATGGCCGCGCCCAGGGCCAGGCGCTGTTTCCAACCGCCGGAGAGGTGACGCGTGATCGTCTGCTGACGCCCTGCCAGGCCGGCCATCTCCAGGACGTCCGCCTTGCGCTGACGCAGACGCGCGCCGCGCACGCCGTAAACGCCGCCGTAGAAGTTCAGGTTCTCGTCTACGGTCAGATCGTTGTACAGGCTGAATTTCTGGCTCATGTAGCCGATGCGCTGGCGCAGGGCCTCAGCCTGACGCTGCGTGTCCAGCCCCAACACCGTGGCGCGGCCGGAGGTTGGGCGCAGCAGGCCGAGCAGCATCCGAATCGTCGTCGTCTTGCCCGCGCCGTTCGGCCCCAGGAAGCCGAAAATCTGCCCGGCCGGCGCCGCGAACGAAATGCCGTCCACCGCGACGAAATCGCCGAAGCGCTTGCTCAGTTGCTCCACCTG
This sequence comes from Anaerolineae bacterium, assembly GCA_041918575.1. Taxonomy (GTDB): domain Bacteria; phylum Chloroflexota; class Anaerolineae; order SSC4; family Amarolineaceae; genus Amarolinea. Next base: position 3,167 of record JAYRVL010000260.1, read on the forward strand.
CACCGCCATCATGAGCGGACCTCGCTGGCCGCCTGTTGACGGCGGATCAACCAGATGAAAGCTTGCTCCATGCGCGCCACGGTGGTGCGCAGGCCGGCCGGCTCGATGCCCTGGTCGGTCAGGGCCTGCGCCACCAGCGGCATGGCGGCCGCCGCATTTTCCACGATGATGTGCAGAAGGTTGCCGTAGGTCTGCACTTCGATCACGCCGGGCAGGCGGTTGACCAGCGCCTCCGCGCGGCGGATCAGGTTGACGCCCTGACCCGCGCCCTGCGGGCAGACCTCGATGATCTCGCCCGTCACCAGGCGCTTGATATCGGCCGGCGCGCCGCTGACCACCAGGCGGCCCTCGACCATCAGGCTGACGGCAGAGCAGCGCTCGGCCTCGTCCATGTAGGGCGTGCTGACCACGATCGTCGCCCCTTGCAAGTGCAGCTCGGACAGGATGTCCCAGAACTCGCGCCGCGCGAGCGGGTCAACGCCGGTCGTCGGTTCGTCGAGCAGGAGGATGTCTGGCTGGTGAACGAGCGAGCAGGCGAGCGCCAGCTTTTTCTTCATGCCGCCGGAGAGCTGACCGGCGCGGCGCCGCGTGAACTCCGTGAGACGCGCAAAATGGAGCAGCCGTTCGATGCGCTCACGGCGCACAGGGCCGCGCACCCCGCAGATGTCGGCGAAGAAATCGAGGTTTTCCTGCACGCTCAGGTCGCCGTAGAGGCGAAAATCCTGCGCCATGTAGCCGATGCGCTCTTTGATCGGCTGCGCCGCGGCCACGGTGTCGAAGCCGGCCACGGTGGCCGAACCGGAAGTCGGCGCCAGGATGGTCGCCAGCAGGCGCAGGGTGGTGGTCTTGCCCGCGCCGTCCGGCCCAACCAGCCCGAACACGGCCCCGCGCTCGATCGCCAGGTTCAGCCCTGCCACGGCGGTGACAGGGCCAAAGGTGCGGCCGAGGTTGTTGGCGACGATCAAAGGCGCAGCAGCAGACATGGTCTTACTCCAGGCGTTTGCGGAAGCGCACGGTCGCCAGCATCAGAATGCCAATGCTGAAAAGGCCCAGGATGATGACCTCGCGCCAGAGCAGATCCAGACCGACGCCCTTGAGCACGACTGACCGAATGATGGTCAACAGATACCGTAAGGGCACGAACTGGCTGACGAACTGCAAGGCCGCGGGCATGGCTTCGATGGGGAAGATGTAGCCGGCCAGGAAGATGGAGGGCAGGAAGAAGAAGTAGGTTAACATCATGGCTTCCTGCTGCGTGTGCGCAATGGTGGAGATGAGCAGGCCGAGCGCCAGCGAGGAGATCATGGCGAAGGCGATCAGGAACAGGAGCAGGGTCACGCTGCCGTGAATGGGCACTTGGAACCAGACCACGGCCAGGGCCAGGACCGCGCAGGTGTTGACGAAGACGATCAGGGCGTAGGGCGTGACCTTGCCCAGGATCATCTCGGCCGGGCGCACCGGAGTGACGATCAACTGTTCGATGGTGCCCTGCTCGCGCTCACGCACGATAGCGAGCGCGGTGGTCATCATGGAAAGCATCTGCAAGATGATGCCGACCAGGCCGGGCACCATGTAGTTGGCGCTGCGCATCTGCGGGTTGTACCAGACGCGCGGCCGCACATCTACGCCGGGCTGCGTCTGCAGGTCGCTGCGCAACAGTTCGGCCATCACCTGCACGGAGAAGGCCTGCCCCACGCTCTGCGCGGAGGCAAACGCGGTGTTGGCGACGGTGGGGTCCGAGCCGTCAATGATGAACTCGATGGCCGGGCGCTCGCGGCGGGTCAAGGCGACGCCGAAGCCGGAGGGGATGACGATGCCGGTGCGCACGTCGCCGTGGTCAATCAGGCGGCCGAGGGTTTCGCGATCGGCCGGGTAGATGACGATGTCGAAATAGTTGGAAGCCTGGTAGGCCGCGATCAGCTCACGGCTCTGCGCGGAGCGATCGAGATCGAGGACGGCTGTCGCCAGGTGCTCGACGTTGGTGTTGGCCGCGTAGCCGAGCAGGATCAACTGCACGATGGGAATGGCGAACAGCGTGGCCAGCGTGCGCCGATCCCGGAACATATGACGAAACTCCTTGCGCATCAGCGCAAGCGTGCGCAGCATTGTCGCCATGCTTCTCCCATTCGGCTCACACAAAGACGCCAAGACACAAAGAAGCATTATTTTCTTTGTGTTCTTCGTGTCCTGGTGTGAGATTCCTCTCCCGGCTCACACAAAGACGCCAGGACACAAAAAAGCATTATTTTCTTTGTGTTCTTCGTGTCTTGGTGTGAGATTTCCCTCCCGGCTCACACAAAGACGCCAGGACACAAAGAAGCATTATTTTCTTTGTGTTCTTCGTGTCTTGGTGTGAGATTTCCCTCCCGGCTCATATACGTTCTGGGTAGGTTCCGGCTGCAACCAGGGCCTGGATGGCGGCCTGCATGAGCGGCCGGTCTGCCTGGTAGGTGACGCCAAACCACTGCGCCGGCGTGAGGATCACACGCACGGCCGCGGCCTGCGCCTGCACCAGCTCGCCCACCACGTTGGGCAAGAAAAGCTCGCTGCGCAGGAGGGTCACCTGATCCTGCGCGAAGAAGCGGACCAGGCGCTGTTCCAACTCGCCAAACAGGAACTCGAGGA
>JAYRVL010000261.1:0-1531 GCA_041918575.1 Anaerolineae bacterium
CACCCACCCACCGCCGCCCCCAAGGGAGCGCCCCCACGCCGGCAAGACAACATGCAGTGTCTCGCCGGCTGTCCTGCCTCCCTGACCGCCGATTACAACGCCGTACTTTTCGGCCGAAAACAGGCCCTGGCAACCCAACCGCCGATAACTAAACCCAGCCATTCGGCCGAATGTGGTCCCCGTCGCCACTGGTTACAGGTTGGTTTCGGCCGAAACCCCGCCCTCTCTCCACACACTATCCCAACCCATTATCATAACAATGTCGTATAATACCCGTCATGGACACTTTCATCGGCCGCCAACGCGAACTCACCCTCCTGGACACCCTCTGGCAGCGCCCGGCTGCGGCGCTCCTCATCGTCTATGGCCGCCGCCGCGTCGGAAAAACCAGCCTCCTAGTCCATTGGCTACAACAGCGCGGTGTGCGCGCCCTTTACTGGGTAGCCGAACCCTCCTCCACCTACGACCAATTGCGCGCCTTCTCCCAAGCCCTCTACACCTTTGCCAATCCCGACACCCCACCGCCCCCTGCCTTCACCTACGCCACCTGGGAACAAGCCCTCGACCAGGTAGCCGCCCTGGCCCGTCAGACACGTCTGGCCCTGCTGCTGGATGAATTCACCTACCTGCTAGCCAACGACCCCGCCCTGGCCGGCGTCTTCCAGAACGCCTGGGACCACCGCCTGCGTCACAGCCAACTGCTCCTCGTCCTGTGCGGCTCCCATTTGGGGATGCTGGAGCGCTACGCCCTGGCCTATCAGGCCCCCCTGTACGGCCGGGCGACCGCCCAACTGCGCGTCGAGCCGCTGCCGTTCAGCGCCACCCGCGCCTACTTCCCCGGCTATGACGCCGCCGAGCGCGTCGCCATCTACGCCCTCTTCGGCGGCATCCCCGCCTATTGGGAACGCCTCGACCCCCAACGTTCCATCGCCGAGAACATTCGCCGGGAACTGCTCACGCCCAACAACCTGATGCAGGCCGAACCGCGTCTGCTGCTCTACGACTTCGTGCGCGAGCCGGGCAACTATGTGGCCATTCTGCGCGCCATCGCCCACGGCCGGCGCACCCAGCAAGAGATTGGCCGGTTCACCGGTCTGGCGCAAGGGCATGCCTCCCGCTACTTGTCCGTACTGCAAGAGGCCGGCTTTGTGGAGCGGCGCGTGCCGGTGACGGCCGAGCCGGATTCTCGCCTGGGGCGTTATCACATCACCGACCCGTACCTGCGTTTCTACTACCGTTTTCTGGCCGCGCGGCAGACGCAACTGGCGCTGGGCATTGACGAACCGGCGCTGGCGGAGGTTCAACGCCATCTGCTGGACTATATCGGCACACACACCTGGGAAGAAGTGGGCCGGGAATGGGTGCTGCGCGCCGGGGCGGCCGGGCAGGTGCCCTTTCTGGCCGACCAAGTCGGCAGCGCCTGGACAAAAACGGCGCAGGTGGATGTAGTCGGCATCAACCGCATGGAGAAGACGCTCATCTTGGGCGAGTGCAAATGGAGCCCGCGCCCCATGGGGATAGAGGTTCTGAC
>JAYRVL010000262.1:0-2734 GCA_041918575.1 Anaerolineae bacterium
GGGGGGGGGGGCGCCGCGCGGGGCCGCCCCCGGCGGCCGGGGGGGGGGGGGCGGCGGCGCGCGGGGGGGGGGGGGGGGGGGGGGCGGCGGGCCCCCCCCCCGCGCCGCCTGCCATGTCCAACGCAGCCGCGAAGTGCGCCTCGGCCGACGGCCACTCCCCGCGGCGGGCATGGACGTTTCCCAGTTTGTGTTCAACCGCAGCCAGGGCCGCGCTGGCCGGATCACACAACGCCGCGGCCGCCTCGTAGCTCGCCAGCGCCGCGGTGTAGGTCCCCAAGAGCACGTGCATATCGCCGCTCGCCTCGTGCAGGTGGCGCGTCTCGGGGTGGCCCAGGGCCAGTGCAGCCTGGTAGTGAGCCAGCGCCTCAGCATTGGCATACAGGCTGCGGGCGTGATCGCCGGCCAGGGCGAAACTGGCCGCGGCGTCGGCGTCCTGCCCGGCCAGCCGAAAGTGGCGGCCGATCGTCGCGGCCTGGGCGGCCAGGTCGTGCCGCAGCCGCGCCCGCTCCGCCAGCGCCCTGGCCGCGCGGCCGTGCAGCAGCCGGCGGCGGGCGAAACTCGTCTCGGTGTAGGCCAGGTCGCGCAGCTTCTCATGCGTGAAGTCGTAGCGCGGGGTCGCGCCGGCATCCTCGGCCATCTCGCGGATGATCCCGCGCTGCGCCAGCGCCTCTAGCGCCGAGATCACCTCTTCGTCGCTGCGGCCGCTGGTCGCCAGCAGCGCTTCCAGGTCGAAGGAGCGACCAATCACCGCCGCGGTCTGCAGCGCTTGCCGCGCCGCCTCCCCCACAGCATCCAGCCGCGCGCGCAGCAAATCGGCCACGCCGCGGGGCACGGGCCACTCTCCACCGTCGCCCCCCTCGTGCTCCTGCGCCAGAACCTCCATGTAAGCGGCGTAAGCGGCCAGAAAGAGCGGCAGCCCCTCCGTCTCGCGGTACAGCCGGCCGGCGATGCCATCCGGTAAGTTGGCGCCGGCGGTGGACAGGCTGCGCACCATGTCGAGCACATCGGCCAGCGCCAGGCGCTTGAGTGTGAACACCGTGCCCAGGCCTGCGCGCTGCGCGTCGGCGACCAGGCCGCGCAGGCGTGAGACGACCGGGCCTTCGTCGTTGCGCCAGGCGGCCAGGATGAAGAGCGGCTGTCCGGCCAGCCGGCGCACCAGGTAGGCCAGCAGGTCGAGCGAGGCGGCATCCGCCCACTGCATGTCGTCGAAGAAGATCACGTTCGGCGCGGAACCCTGGCAAATGGCGCTGAGCACCTGCCGCAACCCCTCGAAGAAGCGGCTCTGCCCGCCGGGCGCGTCCAGCGGCGGCGGCGGCGGCAGGCCGGGGCGGTGTACGCTCAACTCGGGCAGCAGGCGGGCGGCTTCGGCCAGCCAGTGGGCAGGGAGCGCGCCCAGCCGGCCGGCGCAGCCTGACTGGGCCAACGCGCCGCGCAGGCCATCGGCCACCGGGCCGTAGGCCACGTCCGCTTCACCCTCGTAACAGCGCACCGTGACGATCATCGCGCCCTGGCCGCGGACTCGGGCCAGAAATTCCTCCGCCAGCCGCGTCTTGCCGATGCCCGCCTCCCCTGCGACGGCCACGAAGGCGCCGCTGGTCGCACGGCGTTCGTACGCATGCACCAACGCCGTCAATTCAGCGCCGCGGCCCACCAGTGGCAGCAATCGGGTAGGCGTCGGAGCGCCTGCCAGGTCCCCGCCGAGCGCAGGTGGCAATTTTTCGGGTTTCTGAGAATCAGAGGAATCTGACGGGCGCAACAGGCGGTTGCCCTTGATTGCCTCGTACAGTTCGGTGGTCTCGGCCAGCGGCGCAACGCCCAACTCCTGCTCCAGGATGCGAACGCATTCTCGGTACTGATGGAGGGCGGCATTGCGCTGATCGGCCCAGGCGTGGAGCCGCATGACCTGGCGGTGCGCTTCCTCCCGCAAGGGATCCAACGCCAGCCAGCGCCGGGCTGATGCCAGGGCGGCAGCCAAATCTCCCGCGGCGCTCTGGCCGGCCGCCAGCCGCTCCAGCACCGCGGCCAGCTCCCCGCGCAGCGTTTCGACCTGCATGAACTGCCAGTCGTCGAACTCGGCGCTGTCGCGCAGGCTGAAGCCGGCCAGGAAGTCATCGCCGTAGAGCGCCGCGGCTTCGACCAGGAGTGGCAGGCACGCGGGGCAGGTATCGGCCGCGGGATGGCCGTGCTTCCCGCAGGCGGCCAGACGCGCGCGGAACTCAGTCACGTCCACCCAGAGGTTCGCGCTGGGAATCAGGGCAACCGTCTCCCGATCAGTAGCCAGGTGTTCTTCGCCCAGGGCGGTGCGCAGCGTGGAGAGCGTGCGCCGCAGGGCCGCCCGTGCGTGCTCGTCGTCGTACTCGGGCCAAAGCAGGCCGGCCAGCGCTTCGCGCGCGTGGCTGCGCCCGCTGACCGCCAGATAAGCCAGCAGCGCGGTCGCCTTGCGTGTGTCTACGGCAACCGGCGCATCGTCGCGTGCGATGCCCGGTGCGCCCAGGAGGCGGATGGTGAGTTGGGTCATGGGTTTCTCTCGGCTCGAAACGGCGTTTTGCCGCTCCGGAATCGAGCCTTCAGGCGGTTTGTTGCGCTGCGCACGTGACCGGCTAAAGCCTCGATCCCGATTGTAGCGCCAAAAGTCAAAAAACGCAACGAACTGCCGCGCCGTAACGGTTGCCGTAACGATTTATGGACGGCGGCGGGGCATGATGACAGCGTATTGAAATTGAGTGATGGAGAA
>JAYRVL010000263.1:0-8583 GCA_041918575.1 Anaerolineae bacterium
CCTGTCGTCGTTGTTATTGCTTCCACCAAGCCAGGCGGCATAGTACCCACCGTGCGGCCACACAGGCAGGTACGAGCCAGAGAAAATGATGCCGTTCGACGGTATTTCTGTCCAACCCGTGTGATAGCCCTCGAAATTGGCGTTGACCAGGTACTCCGATTCAGCGACGTCCGTTGTGTTGGGATTTGCTGGTAACGGAGCCGGCGCCGCACCCGGCAGACTCAGATCAACGCTGTGGGCATAGGACGGCGCGGCCAAAGCCGGACGCCCCGCTTGTGTACCAACCAGCACAATGACAACACCCCAACTTACGGCCATCATGGCCGCACGTGCCTTTCGCAAGAACGAGATTGACATGGTAACTTCCTTTCAAGTACGTTCCAAGTACGTTGTGAGGCATCAGCGCGCCAACGGCGGCGAATACAGACGCAGATTCAACGACTTTGATTCGACACGAGCACCGGTGCTATGCATAGTCTAGCCCATTGCCGTTGCGATTTCAAGCGGAAAAGTCTCATCTTAGTCCCATCTTAGTCCCACTTTAGTCTCACGTCTACGTCTTGAAAACGGTGGATCCACCTCCCCAGGGTGTTCGCCGCGCATTTGCGTAAGCGGATTGGATACAGTAAAATGGTGCAACGTCATCCGTCTTGACGCCCGCGACGACGCGCCAAAACTGGAACGCATCATCCCATGAGGTGAATCCCATGTCATCCGCCACCTTGATTCCTGATGCCGACGTTGTTCGCAACTTGCTCAATCACCTGTACGATCTGGCCTATCTGCGCCATCATCCACTGGCGGCTGTGATCCGGACTTCGCTGGCGCCGACAACTGAAGCCGACCCTGGTCGTGGTCTGCATGACGCCTTGCTGGCTCTCATCGAGCAGTTACAGCCGGTCGGTATGATGGCCAGTACACAGGCCGCCTGGCGCCGCTATCGCTTGCTGCGTTTGCTCTATGTCGAACGTCAACCAACGCCACAGATCATGGCCCAACTCAACCTCAGCCGCAGCACCTTTTTCCGTGAGCAGCGCACGGCCTTGTCCTTGCTGGCCGCCCACCTGGGCGACTCCTCAGCCCAGCCTGGCACGTGGACCATGCCCCCCACGATCGGCAGCTCGATCCCGTACACGGCCGATTTGGTTGGACGCCAGCGTGAATTACAGGCTTGCAGCGCGCTCCTGGCGCAAGAGGGCTTGCTGGTGATCACAGGGCTGGCCGGCGCGGGCAAAACGACCCTGGCCGCGGCGCTTGCGCAGCAGGCGACTCAGCAGATACCCGTCCTCTGGCTCCAATTCCAACCGGGGTACCCCACCAGCCTGAACAGCGTCCTGCACGAGTTCGCCGTACATCTGGCAAATCACGGCATCACGGACTTCCGCACGCTGCTTGCTGCCTCGACCACTCAAGACGCGCCGAGATCAACCGCGCCTGGCTCGCATACCTTCCTGATGCCGGCGGTCAACTTTCTCCAGCGCCTGCTGCAAACCAGGCCCATGTTCATCGTCATGGACAATGCTCACCTGGTGAATGATCCTCTGCTCATTGGTTTTCTTGAGTTGCTCTGCCGTCAGGCATCTCCAAATGGCGTGCGCCTCTTACTGGTTGGCCGCACGCAGCCGGCTTGGGCACAGCATGGCGTCAGCTTTGCCCTGCAGGGCCTGAATCGGGAGGAAACGCAGAGCCTGCTCCAACGCGCGGGTCTCACGACATTGGACACGGATCTTGGTCGCCGTCTGCATGCCAAGACCGACGGTAACCCTATGTTCCTCCGTTTTTTCATGACCCAGGTCCAGTCCGCGCAAGCCACAGCGGGGGCTGCACCATCGGTCGAGATGCTCATCGAGCATCTCGAGAAGACGCCCGATGTGCGCCGCTACTTATTGGAAAATATCTTTCGGGAACTCACACCGCCCGAACGCGCGCTGCTTGAGGTTGCCGCGATTTTCCGCACTCCCTTCGATGAATATGACTATGATCTACAACAACTTCTGGCAGCGATGGGGGTATCCGATGTCGGCGCAACGCTCGACCGCCTGGTGGCGCGCCATATCGTGACGCGACTGCATCCTTCGGCTGACGTGCATATCCACCAATTGCTTCGCGATTATGCCTTCAGCCGGCTGCAGACGCGACCATCGGATCGCCAGCGCATCCACGCGGCGGCTGCCAGTTATTACGTTCGGCGGCGAGACTACCTGGAAGCCGCGACTCATTACCGCCACGCTGACGCCTTCGAAAAGGCGATTCTACTCTTGGGAGACCAGATCGAGAACGTGTTGAACAGAGGTCTGGCCACGGCGGCACAGTCGTTGCTCGATGATCTATTGGAGGCGGATCTGTCACCCGCGTGTTGCAGTCTGGCGCATCAATCGCTCGGAGAAATCGCCCTGCTCCAGGGAAGATTTGCACATGCGCTGGCCTGTTTTCAGCGCGCCCTGGACATCCGTACGATGGAGGCGCCGCCTATTCCGATTTGCCTTAGAATTGGGCGCATCTACCAGGAGCAGGGTGACTTCGAGCAGAGCCTGGGGTGGCTCCTGAGGGCAGAGCAGCTCGCAGCGACCACCGGCGATGTGCGTCTGCAAGCCCAGGTAATCAACGCCATCGCCTGGTTGTACCATCAGCAGGGCGAGTATGAACACGCGCAGCGTTGGATCGAGTCATGCCTGGCTCTCATCGGCCAGTCCCCCCATGGGCGTGAGTTGACCGCGGCTCGCTCGATCCTGGCAGGAATCAGGTTCATTCACGGTCAATGGGAAGAAGCGCGCACACTGACGCAGGCAGTTCTTCACTTCCGCATCCAGTCGGGCGACTTGATCGGTCAGGCGGCCGCCCGCGGCAACCTGGCCATTCTTGATTTTCACCTGGGCGACCTGCTTGCTGCACGAGAGGGGCACCTGGCGGCGCTCGCATTGGAGGAGAAGTTGGGCAATCGGCCGGGCATGTGCGCGACCGAGTTCAACCTGGGAGAGGTGTTTTTCTACCTGGGAGATTGGACAGAAGCCCAGGCCCATTACGACCAGGCTTTGAGTCTCGCCCATGATACCGGGCAGCGTGCCCTGGCGGCGCGCAGTCATCTTGGCCTGGCCGAACTGCATCTGACCCTGGGAGAGCCGGCAACGGCGGAAACCCATCTGCGGACGTCGCAAACATTGCAGGACGAGCTCAATACCACGCGCCTGCAGAGCGATACCTGCCGCGTGCAGGCGACGCTCTTGCTGGCACAGGAAAAGGCGCCAGCCGCGGTTGCCTGGATCGAGCAGGCGCTGAGCGCGGCGCACGCTACCGGCCAGACCGTCGCCAATCTGCGCGCCCAACGCGTGGCCGCGCAGGTGCAAGCGGTGCAGGGCAACGATTGCGCTGCTGAGGCGCACCTGGACAAGGCGCTTACCTGGAACCGGTCGCTGCACAGTCGCCTGGAGGAAGCAGAAGCTCTGCTTGCGCGAGCAAGGGTCGAGGCGATTCTTGGACATCCGCTTGTGGCCGCGCGCACAGCCACGGCTGCCGCCGTGCTTTTCCAGGAGATGGGCGCCGGCGGTCGGGTCGCGATCTGCCGGCAGATCGCAGCGATCAGGTCATGATGATGGAGTTGTCGCTGCCCTGGGTTACGTTTAGGAATGGCCGCGCCACCGTCAAATCTCTTGCGGCAAAGGGCAAATGCAGGTAAAATGGCTCGTCTCGATTCTGTGCTCAGGAGTCTGCCCTTGTCTATCGCCGCTTTCATCGAGGCCATGCCCAAAGCCGAGTTGCACATTCACCTGGAAGGGGCCATTGCCCCGGCCACCCTGCTGCGCCTGGCCGCACGCCACGGCCGCCTGCTACCCGCGGAGGATGTGGAGGGCCTGCAGGCGTGGTACCATTTCACCACCTTTCGCCATTTCATCGAAGTTTACCTGACGGGCCAGGCCTGCCTGCGCCAGGCTGAGGACTTCGCCTTGATCGCGTATGAGCTGGGCGCGGACCGCAGCCGCCAGGCCATCCGCTACTCCGAGGTGACGGTCACGCCCTACACCCACATCTGGCAGCAGAAGGGCATCCGACCCGAGGAGATCATCGAAGGGCTGGAGGACGGCCGGGCGCGCGCGCGGCGCGATTTTGGCGTGGAGATGCGCTGGGTGTTCGACATCCCGCGCAACCTGCCGGAACCGGCCGGCGCCTGGACCGCCGATTTTGCCATCCGGCACATGGACAGAGGGGTCGTAGGGTTTGGCCTGGGCGGCGACGAGTCCAAAGCGCCGCCGGAGCTGTGGATCGCCCCGTTTCAGCGCGCCATCGCGGCCGGTCTCTACAGCGTTCCTCACGCCGGTGAAGTGGCCGGCCCGGTCAGCGTGTGGGGCGCGCTGCGCCATCTCGGCGCGCAGCGCCTGGGGCACGGCGTGCGCAGCAGCGAAGACCCGGCCCTGGTGGCCTACCTGGTGGAGCGCCAGGTTCCCCTGGAGGTCAACCCCACCAGTAACCTGCGCCTCAACGTCTACCCCGATTTTGCCCACCATCCGCTGCGCCGCCTGTGGGACGCGGGCGTCTATCTCACGGTCAACTCCGACGATCCGCCGATGTTCGACACCACCCTGACCGCGGAATACGGCGTGCTGGCTGCGCATTTTGGCTTCACGCCCGCGGAACTGGAGCAAATCAGCCTGAACGCCGTGGCCGCGGCCGCGCCCCTGGGCCTGGACGCGGCCGGCCGGCGCCAGATGCAGAGCGAATTTCGCGCCCGCTGCGCCGACCTGCGCCAGGCGCTGAACATGCCAGCCGCGGAGGCGCCCCATGCCTGAGGTGCGCCTGACCGCAGCAGATTCCCTGCCCCTGACCGCGCTGACCGCGCTGCTCAACGCGGTCTATGCCGATTACGCGCTGCCGGTGCAGCGCTCCAGCCAGCAGGTGGCGATCCACCATGCGGTGTGGGACATCGAGCCGGCGCTGTCGGTCATCGCGTGTATGGAGAACGAGCCGTTGGGCGTGGCGCTGATGGGTCGCCGCGGGCAGGCCGGTTGGATCGGCAGCATGGGCGTGCTGCCTGCCTGGCGCCGGCAGGGGATCGGCCTGCACATGCTGCACCAGGTTCAAGCCCATGCCCGTAGCGCCAGTCTACGGCACGTTGATCTGGAGGTTCTGACCCGCAACACGCAGGCGCAGGCGCTGTACGAGAAAGCCGGGTTCCAGGTGCAGCGGGAGCTGCTCACCTGGCAGCGCCGCGTGGAACAGGGCGCGCTGCCGGATCCGTACTTCAAACTGCAGCCCATCAGCGTGACCTGGGCCTTGCAGCAGGCGTCCGCCTGGCGCACCACGCCGCCCTGCTGGCAACGCAGCGTTGGCTCGCTCCTGCACATGACCGATCTCAAGGCGTTCAGCGTGACCGATCAGAGCGGAGAAACGCCTGTCTACCTGCTCATGCGGCATCTGATGCAGGGTCAAATTCGGCTGGCTGACATCGGCATTGCGCCCGGCCACGAACCGCGAGGTCCGGGCCGCGACCTCCTGCAAGGCTTTCACCTGCGCCACTTCGACGCCAACGTCATCCTGGGCAATGAGCCGGTGGAGAGTCCCTGGAACCGGGTCTTTGTGGCCCTGGGTTACTACGTCATCGAACGCCAGCATGAGATGCGCTGGCTGGCGACCTGAAAGCGGTCAGGAATTACAGCATGGCCCAAAAACCGACCGAGCCAACCGACTACCGGCGCTACCGCCGCGAAACCGACCGCAAGCTGCTGATCGCGGTGCTGGCCCTCCTCGTGGTGGGCGGCGGCGCCTTGATCGGCCTGATCTACGGCGGCTGGGCCGCGGCCACCGCGCTGATCTGCCTGCTGGCCGGCGCCGGCCTCATCCTTTTCCTCTGGCTGCTGCTGAGCCTGCTCGAACGGTGGGTCAAGGATTCGGAATGAGCAGCCGGTTCGTAGCGACGACTTCAGTCGCTCCGTGGCCGCAGAAACGGCAAAACCGTCACTACGAACTGCCCACTCCTAACGCAGCACCGCGCTGCAATCGTAGGGCGCGGCATCGAGCGGCTGGAAACTGACGCAGGGAAGACACAGCCCGCTGCCGGTGAGCGCTGCGGCCGCCAGCGGCTGTGAACTGCCCAGGGCAAACAGACGCTTGAGCTTGGGGTTGTCGGTATTCACCTCCCGGCCGCGCGCAACCTGGCCGCCGTCCACGCCAAAGCCGGTCATTTCCACCGGGCCATCGGGCAGCCCGCTGGTGGCCGCGATCGCAGCGAAGGACACAACGGACGCCTGGCGCACCTGGCATTGCAAGCCGCTGAAATCCATGCGCAGGATGGCGCCGTAGAGCGCGGGCAGCGGGAAATTGCCGCCGCAGTAGGCGCCAGCATACTCTCCTTCGCCCAGGGTGAAGACCACGTATCCCTCACCCGCCGGCGCCGCCATACGAAACTTGCTCCAGTCGTCGGTCTGTGCGTCCTGAAAATTGAGTACAAAATTGCAGTCAGGCGCCGCGCCCCTGGCGTCCGGCATCCCATCGGGGAAAATCGCCTCCTGCACATCTTGCACCGCGCGGCCGGCGCGGGCATTGCGATACCAGGTCAGCAGCCGCGCCCAGCGCTCCTCGCCCAGCGTCACCGGCTCATGGGCCGGACCGCTGGGATCGGTCCAGGAGGCCTGCCCTGCGCCGACGCTCCACTCGACCTGCGGCTCGTTCCAGGAATGCACGCGCACATTGTCCTTGATGCCAAACACCCAATCGCGGCCGCTGCCGGCTTCACTTACCACCAGGAACTCGGTGCCGGTGGAGATCACCTCCAACAGATTGGTCTGCACGCTCACGCGGGACGTGGCCGCGGCTTGATCCACGCGGCCAAACAGCGCGCCAAAACTCAACAGCACCGTCACCACCGGATCGCTGCCGCGCGCGGGCACACTCTTGAGCGCCAGGTCGCCATCGCGAAACACTTCCAGGGTGATCGCGTCGCCAAAACGCAGCAGCGCCCGGCCGCTGGCGCTGACATCCAACTGGTCGCCGGTGCGCAGATCGGTCGTGGCGCTGGCGGCCAACGGCTGGAACGCGGTATTGCTGCCGGTGCGCACGGTCACCGCGTCCAGCTCCGCCTCCGCCTTGACCGTCTCCGACCGGCGGCCGCCGCAGCCGGCCAACAGCAGGCTGACGCAAAGCATCATTGCGCAAACGCGCCACATGCGAGACGCCATGATTCCCTCCCCTTCAATCTTTAGAAAAAGCGCCGAGCGCCCACGCCAGGCTGGCGCCGATCACAGCGCCGGTCAGACCGGCCTCCAGATCGAGAAAATCCAGGGCCAGGCCAAAGCGATTCGCCAGGATCATCCCCGCCGCGCCGGCCGCCAGGGTCGTGATGATCCGCAGGCGAAAATTGGCCGGCGCCAGGCCCACCCCCAGCAGGAGCGCCAGGCCCAGGCTGCTGACCAGCCACAAGGGCGGCGCCTGGCCGGCGATCAAACCGACCGCACCCAGGATCAGGCTGAAGGCCAGGCTGCCGCCCACGGCCCCGCCCAGCGCCGCGCCGGCCCACGGCCGTTCTTGCCAGATGACCTGTCCGAGCGCCCGCGCCGCGCTGACGGCCGCGCCCCCGGCCGCGCCCAGCAGTCCCATGACCACGGCCACCACGAAAATTGCCGCCGGCGCCAGCGTCTCGGTCAGCGTCTGGCGTCGGTCGTAATAGAGCAGGGCCAGCAGGCCGAAACCGAGGCCAAAACCCAGCGCGCCGCCGACGACGCCGGCAATCGTTTGCCGGCGAACGAAGGCCGCGGCGCGCTGAAAGCGTCGCCGGCTGGTCAGCCAGAACGCGGCGCGCTGATCGGCCGCGGGCAGGCCGACCAGCGCGCGGGGGTTGACATCCCGCGCCGCGCCCAGGGCCAGGAGGGCGGCCGGGCGCTGCGCCGGGTCGGCCAGGGCCGCGGCCAGGGATGGCTCGCGCGCGTCGCCGGCCAGGCGGCCAAAGGCCTCCGCGGCCGCGGTGCGCACCGCCGGCTCCGCGTCGGTCAGGGCCGCCTGCGCCAGCGCGGGGAGGATGGCGGGCGTCATGGCATCCGGCGCGCTGACGCCCAGGCGCGCGGCGGCCTGCATGCGGCCCTCCGCCTCGCGGTGCGTCAGCAGGTCGAGCAGCACCTGCGTGCGTAGGCGGGCGTCGGGCGTCAGCGCCAGCCAGGCATCCACCTGGCGGTTGTAGCGCACCGCGCAGCGCAGCAAGAAGGCGGCGGCTTCCGGCGTCAGGCGCAGGCGGCCGCGCTGCGCGTCGAGCAGATCGAAATCGCCCTGCGAGGCAAACGAGCGCCGCGCTTGCCAATCGGCCAGCAGCCGCGCCAGCAGCTCCTGCGCCTGTTTGAGCGCCACCTGCTGAGCATCCAGCCAACCGGCAATGCGCGCCGCCAGGTAATCATGCGCCAGCTCGAAGCGATCATCGTCCAGGCGGCGCAGCAGGCGCTGACCGAGCAGGCGATTCAGCAGGGCCGCGGCAATGGGGACCGGCAGATCGCTGGCCGCGGCAACCTCGTCCACGCTCAGCACCGCCTTGGTCTGGTTGGATGTCACCAGGGCGCCGAGCAGCGCCTGCACCTGTGGCTGCTCCACATCGCTGTACGCGGCCAGCGC
>JAYRVL010000264.1:0-7401 GCA_041918575.1 Anaerolineae bacterium
ACCTACGGGAGCTGCGCTGACCGGCGTCAGGGGATTCCGCGCAGCCAGGCCCACAGGCGGCTGAGAGCGCTCTGCGGGTTGGCCGTGAAGGAATCCAGCGTCAGGGCGGTGGGCGCCTGCCAGGCAGCCGAGACTGGGCCGTGACGCGTCGAAGCGCCGCTGATTTCCACCACGTCGAGCCAGTAGAAGTAAGTTGCGCCTATCGCCAGACTGTCCTGATCCAGCCAGGCGTAGCTGAAGCCCTGGCTGCTGCCCGGCGCCTGGCTGGGGATGAGCGACGCGTTCAGCCGCTGGCCGGGAGTGTCCGGCGTCGTCCCGCGCCACAGATCGAAGCCTACCGTGTCCAGTTCGCTGGTCGTTTCCCAGGTGACGAGAATGCCTTGCGCGTGCGTCTGCGCGGCAAAATCGGCCAGCCCGGCGGCCAGGGGCGCGTTGTCCTCCACTGCCCAATCGGAGAATGCGGTCACGCCCTGGCGGGTCACGCTGTTGGCCGTGAAGGAGTCGAGCGCGCAGTCCCACGCGCTGCCCGTGAAGCGGCAGAGTTGGTCGCTGCTGCCCGCGCTGAAGGCGGTGGGCAGAGTCAGGTTGACGGTGAAACCGCTGGCCGCCGCGCCGCCGGCGTTCAACCCCTCGATCTCCCAGAAGTAGCCGGTCTGCAGGTTGGCCGTGGCCTGGGCGTGATCCTGGTTGCGGCGCTGAATGTTGATGCGCGCCAGGTCGCCCGCGCCGGTCACCGCCACCGTGACCGGCAGGTTGTTGACATAAAACGAATAGGTGCCCGTGCCGCTAATGATCTGGCTGACTGCGGTGGTCCAATGGGCGATGCTGTACGCGGGCTTGCCGCCTGATGCGGTGAAAACGCCGCCCGCGTAGAGATGACCGCGGTCGTCCAGCGTCAGCGCGTAGACTGCGCTGTCGAGGCCGCTGCCCAGGGCGTTCCAAGCGGCGCCGTCCCAGGCCGCGATGTAGTTGGCGCTGGCGCCGCCCGCGTCGGTGAACTCGCCGCCGGCCACCAGCAGGCCGTTGCTGTTGCGCGCCAGTGCGTTGACCGCGCTGTCCATGCCGCTGCCCAGGCTGCTCCAGGCCGCGCCGTTCCAGGCGGCGACGTAGTTGGCGCTGCTCCCGCCTGCGCTGGTAAACCCTCCGCCCACCACCAGGTTGCCGCCGGCATCGAACACGAGCGCTGTGACCGCCGCGTTGACGCCCGCGCCCAGGCTGCTCCAGGCGCTGCCGTTCCACTGCGCGACCCGGCTGGCGCTCACCCCGCCGGCCGTGGTGAAGGCGCCGCCGGCCACCAGGTTGTCGCTGGCATCAACCGCCAGGCTGCTCACATAGCTGTTCATCCCCGCGCCCAGACTGCTCCAGGCGCTGCCGTTCCAGCGGGCGATGCGACTGGCGCTGACGCCGTCCGCTTCGGTAAAAGACCCGCCCGCGACCAGGTTGCCGCCGCTGTCGAAGGCCAGTGCGTCCACCGACCCGTTCATGCCGCTGCCGAGCGCGGCCCAGGAGGCGCCGTTCCACAGCGCCACCCGGTTGGCGCTGACGCCGCCCGCTTCGGTGAAAGCTCCGCCCGCGACCAGGTTGCCGCTGCTGTCGAAGGCCAGCGCGTTGACCGAGCCGTTCATGCCGCTGCCCAGGGCGCTCCAGGTCGAACCGTTCCAGCGCGCCACGCGGTTGGCGCTGACGTCGCCTGCGCTGGTGAAATAGCCGCCGGCCCACAAATCGCCGTTGGCGTCGAAGGCCACGGCCGTGATGGAATTGTTGACCCCGGCGCCGCTCACGCCCAGGCTGCTCCAGGCGCTGCCGTTCCAGCGGGCGATGCGGCTGGCGCTGATGCTCGCGGCCGTCGTGAACCAGCCGCCCGAGAACAGCGCGCCGCCGCCGGCCATAACCAGCGCGCTGACCGTGGCATCCATGCCGCTGCCCAGGCTGCTCCAGGCGCTGCCGTTCCATTGGGCCATGCGATTGGCGCTGCCGCCGCCGGCGTTGGTGAAACTGCCGCCGAGGACAATGGCGCCGCCGCCCGTGATGACGACGGCAGAGACCGTGCCGTCCGCGCCGCTGCCGAGCGCCGACCATACAGCGCCATCCCACCGGGCCACGCGGCTGGCGCTGTTGCCGCCGGCCGTGCTGAACGCGCCGCCCGCCACCAGGGTGCTGCCGGAGACCGCCAGCGCGTAGACCGCGTTGTCCGTGCCCGCGCCGAGACTGCTCCAGGCGCTGCCGTTCCAGCGGGCAACGTGATTGACGCCGGCGCCGCCGGCGTTCGTGAACCAACCGCCCGCGTAAAGATCGTCGCTGGCCGCAAACGCCAGCGCGTTGACCGAGCCGTCCATGCCGCTGCCCAGGCTGCTCCAACTGCTGCCGTTCCATTGGGCGACGTGGCTGGCGCTGACGCCGCCGGCCGTGGTGAACTCTCCGCCGGCCACCAGCAGGCCCGCGCTGTTGACCGCCAGGGCATAGACCGGATGGCTCAGGCCGCTGCCCAGGCTGCTCCAGGTCGAGCCGTCCCAGCGGGCCACGTAGTTGGCGCTGGCGCCGCCGGCCAGGGTAAAGCTGCCGCCCGCGTACACATTGCCGCTGCTGTCCACGGCCAGCGCGTTGACCGACCCGTTCAGGCCGCTGCCAAGCGCGCTCCAGGACGAGCCGTTCCAGCGGGCGATGCGGCTGGCGCTGACATCGCCGGCCGTGGTGAAATTGCCGCCGGCCAGGATGTCCCCGTTGGTCGCGACCGCCAGCGCGGTGACCGACGCGTTCATACCCGGCAGGTGAAAACCGCTGCTCCAGTTTTCATCGCCAGGGCTGCTCAGGGCGGGGTTGAGGTGAGTGACTGCCTGGGTGGTGGTGAGTGGGTGAGAGGCTGTCTTGGGTTGTAGTCTGGCTGCCTGGCCCGGCGTGGCCATCCACAAACCGCCGATCAGGGCCAGCGCCAGCACGATCCTGCAAATCTGCGCCGGGGTGCGCGCACAGCGGGGGAACAACGAACCATTGGGTTTCACGCTCTGCTCCTTGTTCAATGGGCACAGACCGAAGATAGCCGGTTTTGCGGCCACAGTCTATAGAGAGATCGTACCATGTGGATGAGGCGCCGCTCGTCACTGCCGGAATTCCAAATGTGACCTTATTTTGACCTTATTTGGAATTCCTGTCGTCACTGCGGTGGACTTGCTAACGCCGATGTGGTATAGTCGCGTCAACAACTCAGGATGAGGTCATTGCCATGCAGTTCTACGATCTTTCCCGTCCCCTGACGCCGGCCACCGCGGTTTATCCGGGCGACACGCCCGTCACGGTGACGCACCAACTGCGCCTGCGTGATGGCGCCTTGTGTAATCTCAGCTCGATCGAGTTCAGCGTTCATGCCGGCACGCACGTGGACGCGCCGCGCCACTGCTTGGACGCCGGGCCGGGCATCGAAAGCATTCCGCTCGCCAGCCTCATCGGCCGGGCGCGGGTCGTCACGCTGCCCGCGGTCAGCGCCATCACCCTGGCCGTGGTGCAGGCCCTCGACCTGACGTGCGTCACCCGGCTGCTCGTGCATACGCGTCACAGCGACGTGGCCGACGATGTTTTCGACCCTGCCCTGGTGCATTTCACGCCCGATGCGGCCGCCTGGCTGGGCGCGGCCGGCCTGCGCCTGATCGGCACCGATGCGCCGTCGGTTGACCCGCTGCAAAGCGCGGACCTGGCCGCGCACCTGGCCTTCATGGCCGGCGGCGTGGTCATCGTGGAGAACCTGCGCCTGCGCGATGTGCCCGACGGCGACTACGAACTGATCGCGCTGCCAATCTGCATCGCCGGCAGCGACGGCGCGCCCGCACGCGTCGTCCTGCGGTCGTGGGTAGAATAACTTGAGCGTGAACAAGCCTATCGCAGTGAATATCCTGACAAGATAATGGACACTTTGGTGGTTGTGTTGGGCATATGCTAGAATAGCGCGACTTTCTCATTGGCTTGCCGGCCCGGAGGGCGCCATCATGACCGCCGACTTCTTCGAAGCCTATTCGATTGCTTTGGCCGCTCTGCTCGAACGGCTGGGGAGCGGGCACGCGCTGTTCAGCGACGCGCTGCTCTATCAACAGCGCCTGCAAGAAAACATCGAGCGCACGCGGCGTCACGGCGACAACGAGAACCGGCGCAGCGAGCGCTCCGAGATCATCGAGCCGCTCAACCACCTGTGCCTCGACGCGCTGGGCGCGGATTTCAACGCGCTGGCGCGGCAGGCCCAGGTCAGGCTGGGCCAGGATGATGCCCGCGAGCGGCGCAAGCCCTTCGAGCCGCAGACGGTCCTCATCCCCGCCGGCCCCTTCCTCATGGGCAGCGCCGACCCGGCCGCGCCGGCCGCGGAGCAGCCCCAGCACACCGTTCACCTGCCCGACTTCTGTATCGGCACGTATCCGGTGAGCGTGCGCGAGTACGCCGCGTTCATCAAAGACCGTAAGCCCTACCCCGCGCCCCCTGGCTGGTTCAACCGCCAGCCGCCACCCGACCGGCTGGACCAACCCGTCACGGACGTAAGTTGGTTCGACGCCCTGGCCTACTGCGCCTGGCTGAGCGAGCAGTGCAAGCCGCGCGTCTACACCCTGCCCAGCGAAGCGGAGTGGGAGAAGGCGGCGACCCTCTTCCCCGCCCCTCCCCCGCGCGCGGGGGAGGGGCCAGGGGTGGGGGGCAGCGCGAACCGCGTGGAAGATCTGCTGGGCGCGGTGCAGCAGTGGACGCGCTCGCTGTGGGGCAGCCAGCCCCAACAGCCCGACTTCGGCTATCCTTATGACCCGGACGACGGCCGCGAGGTGACCAACCCCGCCAAACTGCCCGCGCAGGCCCGGCTGGTGCATCGCGGCGGCTCGTTCAAGTCGCGACCCGAGGACTTGCGCGCCACCGCGCGCGGCAACGCCCTGCCCAACAGCCAAATCGCCTGGCGCGGCTTCCGCGTCGTGCTGCAGATTCCGTAGGAGGTTCCACCCATGCCCATCTGGGATGACGAAGATCTGCCCGCCGCCAACCAGGCGCAGAGCATCAGCCAGCGGGTGCGCGCCGGCAACGCGTTGCCCATCCTCAGCCACAGCGCGCTCTTCGACCTGGCCCTCTTCGGCCATGAGAGCTTCAAGCGTTTCTACGCCGAGAAGGTGGGCTACCCCTACCCCAACCTGCCCGACATCGGCCAGCTTGCCAACTACGACCGCTACACCAACCGCAGCAGCGACGGCGCCTGCAAGGAGTTCTATCTGGACTGCCTGAAGAACCACATCTTCCGCGAGGCCAGGGCCGCGGGCGTGGACGAGGAGACCCTGGCCGAGGCCCGGGGCCAGTACGACCGGGTGGGCGTGACCGCGTTTGCCCACCTGCTGGGCTATCCCCGCTTCGACCTGCCCCAGACCCTGCCCCTGCAGGTGCTGGCCAACCTGCCCTTCAAGACCTATCTCACCATCAGCGCCAGCGCCTTCCTGGAGGACGCGCTGCGCCGGGCGGGCAAGCAGCCGCTGACCAAGATGTGCCGCTGGCGCGGGCCGGTGGACGCGCCGGAGAAGGACCTGTGGCTGATCCCTGACGACTACCGACCGAGCGCGGAGCGGCCGCTGGCCTATCACCTGTGCGGGCTGGACGCGCACCCCCAGACTGGCGCGGCCCTGCCCGGCTCCCTGGCCCTGAGCGAAGATGACCATCTGGAGATGCTGGTCAACCTGGCCGAGGGCCGGGGCAAGGACACCGCCGACCGCCTGCCCGCGCTGGTGCGCGGCGCGCTTTTCGACGACGTGATCCTGCTGGGCTTCCGGCTGGATAGCTGGGCCTTCCGCGGCCTCTACTACGGCCTGATCCGCCAGACCGGCCAGGACCGCGGCCGCCGCGGCGTCTGCGTGGTGCAACTGCCGCCGGAGGAGCGGGCCAGACAGGAGAAGTATCTGCATGGCTATCTGGACCGGGAGGCCCGCCTGGACATCTTCTGGGGCAACCTGGAAGAGTATACCGACACCCTGAAGGAGCTGCGCCAGCCATGACCCAGCCACCCAACTCTCAATCTCCCAATCTCCCAACCTCCCAATCCACCAACCCCTACGTCGGCCCGCGCACCTTCAGTGCCGAGCAGCGCCACCTCTTCTTCGGCCGCGAACGCGAGGCGCGCGACCTGCTGGCGCGGGTGCTGTCGGAGCGGCTGCTGCTCTTCTACGCCCAGTCGGGCGCGGGTAAAAGCTCGCTGCTGCACACGCGGCTCATCCCCCAGTTGCAGGAGGAGAAGGGCTTCGTCGTGCTGCCCGTGGGCCGCGTCAGCGGCGAGCTGCCGGCCGGCGTGGGCCAAGTGGACAACATCTTCGTCTTCAACCTGCTGCTCAGCATGGACCAGGGGGGCGATCCGGCCCGGCTGGCGCACGTCACCCTGGCCGACTTCCTGGCGAGGCTGACCCGGCAGAGCGTGCCGGACGCGGAGGGCCAGGAGCGCAGGGGCTGGGTCTACGACGCCGACGCCACCCCTGCGCCCGCCGCGCCCGGCAGCCATCGCTACGCCCTAGTCGTGGATCAGTTCGAGGAGATCATCACCAGCCATCCTGGCCGCTGGCGGGAGCGGGAGGACTTCTTCCGCCAGCTCGACGCGGCCATGCGGGCCGACCCCAACCTGTGGGTGGTCCTCACTCTGCGCGAGGATTACGTGGCCGCGCTCGACCCCTACGCGCCCTTCGTGGCCGACCGCCTGCGCGCCCGCTTCTACATGGAGCGCATGGGCGTGGCCGCGGCGCTGGAGGCCATCCGCAAGCCGGCCAGCCTGGCCGGCCGGCCCTTCGCCGAAGGCGTGGCCGAGAAGCTGGCTGACGAGCTGCGCCAGGTGCGTGTAGCCGGACAGGAAAGTACCGTCGCCGGGCAGTACGTGGAGCCGGTGCAGTTGCAGGTGGTCTGTTACCAGTTGTGGGAGGGGCTGAGAGAAGCGGAGATTGGAGAGCGGAGACTGGAGATTGGAGATTGGGGAGGGGAGCGTAGCAGCAAAGCGGCGGCGGGGGAGCGACGTGCGATTACCTTCGAGGATCTGGAGCGGGCCGGGGATGTGGACCGGGCGCTGACGGGGTTCTATGAGGAAACGCTGGCCGCGGCGTTGGCGGACCCGGCCGCGGCGGGGGTGAGCGAGCGGCAGTTGCGGGCCTGGTTCGACGGGGATCTGATCACCGAGACCGGGACGCGTGGGCTGGTGCATCAAGGTGAGCGCGAGACCGGCGGTCTGCCCACCGCCGCAGTGCGCGCCTTGCAGCACCGCTTCCTGGTGCGCGCCGAAGCCCGCGGCGGGGATACGTGGATCGAGCTGGTGCATGACCGGTTCGTGGAACCGATCCGCGCCAGCAACCGGGCCTGGTTCAGTCGCAACCTCAACCCCCTGACGCTGGCCGCTCAGGCCTGGCTGGACGCAGGCAAGCCGGC